>DATHPT010000203.1:0-15147 GCA_035483615.1 Solirubrobacteraceae bacterium
TTACGAGATTCACTGGTGCTGATGGCAGGTGAGTGGCAGTCTGTGATCGAAGTCCATTCTCCGATCGTGTCCCACGGGGCGATCGTCGTCAATACGACAACAGGCGCCAGGCCACCCACAGCAGAGCCGGGCGAAAAGGCACAAGCAGAAAGAGCCACCATGTCCGCCAACATCATCATTTCCTACGACGGCACGAACAACGAGGACGACGCCGTTGCGCTCGGGCGACTCCTCGCCGGCGCAGGCGCCGAGGTGTCCCTCGCATATGTCCGCCACGCCCCCGAACCGGAGACCAGCCGCGAGATCCTTGCCCAGCACGAGGCGGAGACGCTGCTCCAGCGCGGGGCCCAGCTGCTCGGCAACCCCGACGCCGCACGTCATGTCATCACCGACCGCTCCACACCCGAGGGACTGAGCACGCTCGCCGCCGAGCACGGCGCCGATGTGATCGTGTTCTGCTCGGACTCCCACACCGCCAAGGGGCATCTCGCCGTCGGCAACTCGGCGCAGCGTCTGCTGAACGGGGGAGCCACAGCCGTCGCGATCGCCCCGGCCGGGTTCGCCCACAGCGCCGATCAGCAGGTACGCCGGGTCGGCGTCGCCGGCGACGGCAGCGCCCAGGCGACCGCCGAGGCGCTGGCGAGCACGCTCGGAGCAGAGCTCAGCGCCAGCGGCGAGCAGAGCGTAGAGCTGCTTGTCGTAGGCTCGCGCCCCGAGGCCGAGGAGGGCCGCGTCTCGCTCAGCGCCGCAAGCGAGAATCTGATCGAGATCGCCACCTGCCCGGTGCTGGTCGTGCCGCGTGGGAAGGCCGTCGCGTTCGACGGCGCGATCGCTTTCACAGCGTAGGAGGGGACCAACGCACGCAGCCGCGCGGTCACGGCCTGTCGGCCGCGCGGCGCGCGTGCACATACTGCCCGAGCGCTTCCGCGAAGTCGAGCGCACCGCCCACGAGATGCCCGACCGGGCCGGTCCACAGCCATGTCTCAAGACGGCGTATGCGACGAGCGCGGATGGTCACTGATCGGCACGGTATCGTGGCAGCCATGCCCACAGCTTTGAAGACGACCGTCACAGAACTGCCCGAGTCCCGCGTGCGCGTGCAGGTGCAGGTGCCCGCGAGCGAGATCGAGGATCGTCTCGAGCACAAGGCTCGCCAGCTCGGGCGCGAAATGAAGCTGCCGGGCTTCAGACGCGGCAAGGTCCCGGCGCCGCTCGTGATCCAAAGAGTCGGCCGCGAGGTCGTGCTGGAGGAAGCGGTGCGCGACACGCTCGGCAACTGGTATTCCAATGCGATCGAGACGGCCGGGATCTCACCGGTCGGAGACCCGCAGCTGGATCTCGCCGATCTGCCCCAGCAGGGCGCGGCGCTCGAGTTCTCGATCGAAATAGGCGTGCTGCCCACCGCCGAGCTGGGCGAGTACAAGGGCCTTGAGGTCGGTCGTCGCGAGATTCTTGTCGAGCAGGACGCGATCCAGGGCGAGATCGACAGCCTGCGCGAGCGCCTTGCCCGGCTGGACACGGTCGAGCGCGCCGCCACCGCCGGCGACTTCGTGGTCGTCGACTACCTCGGCTCGGTGGACGGCGAGCCCTTCAAGGGCGGCGAGGGGCGCGACCAGCTCGTGGAGCTCGGTTCGGGCAACCTGATCCCCGGTTTCGAGGAGGGCATCGAAGGCGCCGCTGCGGGAGACGCCCGCACGATCGATCTGGCCTTCCCCGCCGACTACCCGAGCCAGGAGCTCGCCGGCCAGGACGCAGCCTTCGAGGTGACCGTCAAGGAGGTCAAGCACAAGCAGCTCCCCGAAGTCGACGAGGACTTCGCCGTGGACATGGGCTTCGACTCCGTGGCAGATCTCACCGAGGACATCCGCACGCGGCTCGGAGAGGCCGACGCAAAGCGCGTGGACGCAGAGTTCCGCGAGGCGGCGCTCGACGCCGCGGCCGCCCAGGCCCATGTCGAGGTGCCCGAGGCGCTTGTGCAGGCAAAGGCGCGCGAGATGTGGGATCGGATGCTGCACTCCCTGTCCCATCGAGGGATCTCCCGCGAGGCCTACCTGAAGATCACCGGGCGCGAGGAGGACGACCTGCTCGCCGAGCTTTTGCCCGAGGCGGCCCAGTCGCTGCGCAGAGAGGCCGTGATCGCAGCCGTCGTGCTCGCCGAGCGGATCGTCCCGGATGAGGAAGACCTGCTCGAGGTCGTCACGCCCACTGCCGAGCGCGAGGGGATCGAGCCCCAGAAGCTGCTCGACGAATTGCGCGAGTCGGGGCGTCTGGAAGACATTCGCGAAGATCTTGCCGCTCGCCAGGCCGTCGAGCTGATCGCCACCGAGGCCACGCCGATCCCGCTCGAGCAGGCCCAGGCGCGCGAGAAGCTATGGACCCCCGAGTCCGAGCAACAGCAGGGCGAGGCAGGCTCTGAGGCGGCTGCGGCACGACTGTGGACGCCGGACCGCTAGCCTTGGGGCCACGTCCCTTCGGGACATGTTCAGAAGGAATCCAGCAACCAAAGCGAAACTGAAGCGAGGACCATGAGCCCACTTGTACCAATGGTGGTTGAGCAGACCTCGCGAGGCGAGCGCGCGTTCGACATCTACAGCCGTCTGCTCAACGAGCGGATCATCTTTCTGGGAACCCCCGTCGACGACCAGATCGCCAACCTGATCGTCGCCCAGCTGCTGCACCTGGAGTCCGAGGATCCCACCAAGGACGTCTCGGTCTACATCAACTCGCCCGGCGGCTCGGTGTACGCGGGCCTGGCGATCTACGACACGATGCAGTTCATCAAACCCGACGTGCAGACCATCTGCGTCGGGATCGCGATGTCGATGGGCGCGCTTCTGCTCGCCGGCGGCGCCGAGGGCAAGCGCATGGCGCTGCCCAACGCGAAGATCCTGATCCACCAGGTCTCATCCAGCTTCCAGGGGCAGGCAACCGACATCGAGATCCACGCCAAGGAGATCATCGACGTGCGCAAACGCCTCGATGAGATCATCGCCAAGCACACAGGCAAGAAGCTCGAGCAGGTCAGCAAGGACACCGAGCGCGACTACTTCATGAGCTCTGAAGAGGCCAAGGAGTACGGCATCATCGACCGCGTCATCTCAGAGCACTAGCTCTGCGGGCGCGGTTCGTTCCAGGAGGAGAGACGCAAGATGGCAAGACCGACCGATTCCAATGAGCAGCTTCTCTGCAGCTTCTGCGGAAAGTCCCAGCGGCAGGTCAAGAAGCTGATCGCCGGCCCCGGCGTCTACATCTGCGACGAGTGCATCGATCTCTGCAACGAGATCATCGACGAGGAGCTGGCGGCGCCCCCGGCGTTCGACCTGGAGAACCTGCCCAAGCCACGCGCGATCTACGACGTGCTCGACGAGTACGTCGTAGGGCAGGAGGCGTCCAAGCGCACTCTCTCGGTGGCCGTCTACAACCACTACAAGCGCGTGCAGATGATGCAGTCCGAGGACTCGGACATCGAGCTGCAGAAGTCGAACATCCTGCTGCTCGGCCCCACCGGCTGCGGCAAGACGCTGCTCGCGCAGACGCTCGCCCGGATCCTCAACGTGCCGTTCGCGATCGCCGACGCCACCGCTCTCACAGAGGCGGGCTATGTCGGAGAGGACGTCGAGAACATCCTCCTGAAGCTGATCCAGGCCGCCGACTACGACGTCAAGAAGGCCGAGACCGGGATCATCTACATCGACGAGGTCGACAAGATCGCGCGCAAGGCCGACAACCCCTCGATCACACGCGACGTCTCCGGTGAGGGCGTGCAGCAGGCGCTGCTGAAGATCCTCGAGGGCACCCAGGCCTCGGTTCCCCCGCAGGGCGGGCGCAAGCACCCCCATCAGGAGTTCCTGACGATCGACACCACCAACATCCTGTTCATCTGCGGTGGCGCCTTCGCCCACCTGGACAAGGTGATCGAGCGGCGCATCGGTCACAACGGACTCGGCTTCGCGGCCTCGATGCAGACCAAACAGGAACGCGACACCGGTGAGATCTTCGAGAGCTGTCTGCCCGAGGACCTGATCGAGTACGGCCTGATCCCCGAGTTCATCGGCCGTCTGCCCGTCATGTCGGCCGTCCACCAGCTCACCCGCGATGACCTCGTCTCGATCCTGACAGAGCCACGCAACGCGCTCGTCAAGCAGTTCCAGCGCTTCTTCTCCTTCGACGGCATCGAGCTGGTCTTCGCCGACGACTCGCTCCTGGCGGTCGCCGAGAAGGGCCTCGAGCGTGAAACAGGAGCCCGCGGACTGCGCTCGATCATCGAGGAGATCCTGCTCGAAGTCCAGTTCGAGCTGCCCTCGCGCCGCGACGTGAAGAAGTGCGTGGTCACCCGCGACACCGTGGAGAAAGGCACCACGCCCACGCTCGTCACAGAAGCCGCGCCCGAGGAGCCTCAGGAGCGCTCGCTGCGCGAGGAGTCGGCCTAGCGGCCGACCCGCTTCCGAGCGCTCGCTACCATCCACACCCGTGGCCAAGTCAAGACGACGCTGATAAATGCACGACGAGTTCCGCATCCGCGTCGAGATCGGGCACGAGCAGGTCGCCAAGCTGCTCTCGGCGCTCGAGTCCGTCGAGCGCGACGGCGAGCTCGGTGCCCCAAGCCCGGGCCACATCGCTGTCAGCCATGAACAGGGCCACGTGTTCCTCTATGCCGATTCCAGCGAGGAGGCGGCCCGAGCTCGCGCGGCGGTCGAACGGATCCTCTCTGAGCAACACATCGACGCAACGCTGAGCGCATGGCGCTGGCACCCTCAGGAGGACCGTTGGGAGGACGCCTCGCTGCCGCTGCCGAGCACCGACGCCGAGCGCGCCGCAGAGCACGAGCGGCTTGAGCAGCTGGAGACGCAGGAGTCCACCCAGACAGGACACGCCGGGTGGGAAGTTCGCGTCACGCTGCCGACCCACTACGACGCGCGCTCGTTCGCCGAGCGACTGGGCGCAGAGGGCATCCCGGTGCGACGCCACTGGCGTCATCTCACGCTCGGCACCCAGGACGAGGACGAAGCTCACGCGCTCGCCGCGCGTCTGCGCAGCGAGGCTCCGCAGGGCAGCACGCTCGAGGTCGAGGGCAACGCCTGGGACGCCTGGGTCGAACTGCAGCGACCCGCACGGCCGTTCGCCATCTTCGGCGGCCTCGCGCAGTAGCCACCGCAGCGCTTGGCCGCACCAACCAGCAGCCCCCGCAGCGCTGGCCATGAGTAGTACCGCAGCACTGGCCACTCCCACAAGCTGCCCGGCGTGGCCAACCCGGCGTACACTCACGCTCCGATGAATGAGCGCATAAAAGAGCTCGAAGATCGCACCCGGTTCGAGCCCTCGGAGGTCGAGCCGCGGATCGTCGAGCGCTGGCTCTCAAGCGGCATGTTCCATCCGGAGCCCGAGGGACAGGCAAGCGAGAACTACTCGATCGCGATCCCGCCTCCCAACGTGACCGGCTCGCTGCACATGGGCCACGCGCTGAACGGCTCCGTGCAGGACACACTGATCCGTTATCACCGCATGAACGGCCGGCGCACGAAGTGGATCTTCGGCACCGATCACGCCGGGATCGCCACCCAGGCCCAGGTCGAGAAGGCGCTGCGCGCCGAAGGCAAGAGCCGCCAAGAGCTCGGGCGCGAGGCGTTCGTGGAGCGGGTGTGGGAGTGGCGTGCCCACTACGGGGGCACGATCGTCGAGCAGTTCAAGCGCCTTGGCGCCTCCTGCGATTACTCCGAAGAGCGTTTCACCTTCGACGAGGGCTATGCCCGTGCCGTCGCCGAGGTGTTCCTCGCCATGTACGAGAAGGGCTGGATCTACCGCGACCGCTACATCGTCAACTGGGATCCCGGCAGTCGCTCGGCGATCTCAGACCTCGAGGTGGAGGAGCGCCTGGAGCGCGACACGCTCTACTCGATCCGCTACGACCTCGACGGCGGCGGAAGCGTCACGATCGCCACCGTGCGCCCCGAGACGATGCTCGGCGACACCGCGGTGGCCGTGCACCCCGAAGACGACCGCTATCGCGAGCTGGTGGGCCGGGCCGCCATCCTGCCCCTGGTAGGACGTCATCTGCCGATCATCGCCGACAGCTACGTCAAGCGCGACTTCGGCACCGGCCAGCTGAAGGTCACACCCGCGCACGACCCCAACGACTTCGAGATCGGCGCCCGCCACGATCTCGACCAGGTGTCGGTGATCGGCGAGGACGGACGCATGACAGCCGAGGCCGGCGAGCGCTTCGCCGGCCTGACGGTGATGGAGGCCCGCGAGGCCGTGGTCGCCGAACTCGAGCGCGAAGGCCGGATCGTCGCTCGCGAGGACTACGAGCACGAGGTGCCCTACTCACACCGCTCGGGCGAGCGCATCGAGCCGCTGATCTCGCTGCAATGGTTCATGAGCATGCAGGATCTTGCAGCGCCCGCCATCGATGCGGTGCGCGACGGGCGTGTGCGGATCCTCCCGGAGAACCACCGGCGCGTATACCTCGACTGGATGGAGAACATCCGGCCCTGGTGCGTCTCGCGCCAGCTGTGGTGGGGTCACCGACTACCGGTCTACTACTGCGAGACCTGCGCCCACGTGAACGTGGCGCTCGATCCGCCCGACGGCTGCACCGCCTGCGGCGGTCGCGTTCACCAGGAGGAGGACGTGCTCGACACCTGGTTCTCCTCCGCGCTATGGCCCTTCGCGACACTCGGCTGGCCCGCGGACACACCCGAGCTGAAAGCGTTCTACCCGACGAAGGTGCTCTCCACCGCAAGGGACATCCTGTTCCTGTGGGTGGCCCGCATGATCATGATGGGTCTCGAGCTGACGGGCGAGGCGCCGTTCTCAGACGTCTACATCCACTCCGTCATCCAGGCGCCCGACGGGCGGCGCATGTCCAAGTCGCTTGGCACCGGCATTGATCCGCTCGAGGAGATCGAGCGTCACGGAGCCGACGCCGTTCGCTTCGGCCTGCTCGCGATGTCCTCCACCCAGGACGTGCGCTACTCGGCGGAGAAGATCCAACAGGGCCAGGCGCTCGCGAACAAGCTGTTCAACGCAGCCCGCTTCGCCCTCACCCGCATCCACGCGAGTCTCGGCCCCCAAGCAGCTCAGGCGCTCGAGCCCGCACCGCTGGCGCGCACGGTCGAGGATCGCTGGATCCTCTCAAGGCTCGCCCGCGTCCAGGCCGACACCGCGGCCCGAATCGAGGGCTACGACTTCTCCCACGCGGCGCTCGGCCTCTATGACTTCGTGTACGGCGAGCTGTGCGACTGGTACCTGGAGCTCGTCAAGCACAGGCTGCCGGAGCGCCCCAACGGAGATGAGACGCCCGACGGAGATGAGACCGCGCTCGCTCGGGCCACACACGAGCAGTCCCCTGACGCAGAGCAGGAGCGTTTGGCGCTCGCCGCGACGCTGCTCCATGTGTTGCGGGAGACCGTCGCCATGGCCCATCCCTTGATTCCCTTCGTGACCGAGGAGCTCTGGAGATACCTGGACGGTTCAGGCCAGCTGCTTGCCGGTGAGCTCTATCCGCGCTCCCACGAGCAGTCGATTGACCCGGAGGCCGAGGCAGTTGTGCAGCGCACGATCGACGCGATCACGCTGGTGCGCGGCTGGCGGGACTCGGTAGGCGCTCGCGCCGGCCTAATCGTCCCGGCCCGCCTGCGCGCGGACGGCTATGAGCAGACCGAGGCTCTGCTCGCGCGTCTTGCGCGCCTCGAGCTCTCAAGCGATTCCCGGCAGGGTGACACGGTCGTGGCGTCCGTCCCCGTGCCAGGTGGGACGCTCGAGGTTCTGTCCGGCGAGGGCCTGGACCTCCAAGCCGCGGAGCGCCGTCGCGCCGCAGCCAGAGAGAAGCTGCTCGGAGAGATCGAGCGCGTGCAGGGCAAGCTCGCAAGGCCCGGTTTCGTCGAGAAGGCGCCGGCTGCCGTGGTCGACGGGGAGCGCGAGCGCCTGCAGCGCCTGCACGCCGAGCTGGAGGTGCTGTGAGCCAGCCCTGGAGTCCCGAGCACGCCGAGCGTCATCTGCGTTCGCTCGAGCTGTTCGGGATGCGCTTCGGCCTGGACCGGATGCACAGGATGATGACCGTGCTCGGATCTCCCGAGCGCAGCTTCGAGACGATCCACGTGGTGGGAACCAACGGCAAGACCTCCACCACCCGCATGATCGCGGCCATCCTCGAGCGTCACGGGCTGCGCACCGGCTGCTACCTCTCGCCCCACCTCGTGTCCTACACCGAGCGCGTCCAGATCGCCGAGCGCGACATCGAGACTCATGCCTTCGCGGCTGCCATAGCGCAGGCCGCCTGGGCGGCCGAACGGGTCAACCGCACACTCGCCGAGGACGACCACGTGACCCAGTTCGAGCTGCTGACAGCAGCCGCCTTCTGGGAGCTAGCGCGGCGTGAAGCGCAGGTCGTCGTGGTGGAGGCTGGCCTCGGCGGTCGCTACGACGCGACGAACGTGATCGACTCGACCGTCGCCGTCCTCACGAACGTCGGTCTCGAGCACACGCGCTGGCTGGGACCGACGCTCCGCGACATAGCCACCGAGAAGCTGGCGGTCCTCGGCGAGGGCTCGGTCCTTGCGCTCGGTTCACACCAGCAACCCGAGGTGCTGGACATCGCCAGGGCGCTCGCAGCCGAGCGCCACGCCCGGTTGCTGCTCGCCGAGGAGGTCAGCGCCGAGCTTGAGATAGGGGCGCAGGGCTCCTTCCAGCGCAGCAACTTCGCGCTCGCGCGCCTGGCCGCCACGTCCTATCTGGCCCACGCGCAGATTCCGCTGAGCGAGGACGCCGTGCGCGCGGCTGCGGCCTCCACGCTGGTGCCCGGTCGCATGCAGGTGGTGGCCCGCGATCCACTGACCGTCCTCGACGGCGCACACAATCCCGCCGCCATCGCCGCCGTGGTGGAATCCCTGCCGCAGCTGCTCTCCGGTCGCTCGCTTGGCCTCGTGCTCGGCGTGCTCGACGACAAGGACGCGGCGGGCATGCTCGCGGCACTGCTGCCACTGTGTGAGCGAGCTTGGTTCACCGCGCCTCCGAGCACACGCGCGCTGCCGCCGGCGACGCTCGTTTCGCTGGCCCGCCAGCTCGGCTTCGAGCAGACGGCGTGCGAGGCGCAACCCGCCAAAGCGCTGGCGGCGGCGCAAAGCTGGGCGCGAACGCAGGAGGGCGGCGGCGCGGTGCTTGCCTGCGGCTCTGTCTACCTGGTGGGAGATCTGCTCTCCCAGGCGCGCGATCTCGGCCTGCTCGGTGGCCTCGAGGAGAACGCCAAGCGCGACGAGCAGGCCACCCAAAGCTCACGGGGGAGGGGAGGAGCTTGAACGACGACGACGGCCCATCGGTGCTGATGATGATCGGGGCGGTTGCTCTGATCGTGGCGCTTGTGATCCTCGTGTTCTTCGCAGCCGGCTACGGCTTCGGGCGGCTGTTCCTGTGAGTCACATCAGTGGCAGCCTTGAGGCTCCTTCCGGGCTAGGCTCTAAACTCGTCCGCCCGATGCGCTTTCTAGTATCAATTCGCACAGGTTCACGCTTTCTCCTGTGCAGGTGCACCCGTCCGGCTCACTAGGAACTTCAATGCCGCCAATCGCCTACTTCGGAATCGAAAGCAGTGGCTTGAGCCTTGTGATCGACCTGCTGATCCTGTTCCTCGTGGTCCTGTACGGATCGCTCGTGTACTGGACATACGCCGACGCTCGCCGCCGGATCGCCGACCCGATGCTGGTCGGCTGCGCCACCGTGGCCTCTCTGTTCCCGTTCGTCGGGACGATCGTCTACATGATCCTGCGCCCGCCGGAGTATCTGGAAGATGTCCGCGAGCGGGAACTGGAGCTGCAGGCCGCCGAGGCGCGCCTGCACGAACTGGACTACAGCCTCTGCCCGCACTGCGACTACCGCATCGAGCGCGACTTCATCCGCTGTCCGAGCTGCCTGCGAAAGCTCAAGGAGCGCTGTGTCAGCTGCTCCAAGCCGCTTGATCGTGCCTGGACGATCTGCCCCTACTGTGAGACCGACGTACCGGCGGCCAAGCCCACCCGGCGTGCTCCCCGTCGCGAGCGCTCCGCCTCTGGCTCCTCCTCGCGCGCTCGCGCCGGCGCCGACAGCGAGGCGCCGGAGGACCAGCTCGAGCCAAAGCCAACCGCTGCCTCCCGCTCGCGTGCGGCCGAGCGCGCCGCCGTCAGGGCATCCGAGTCCTCGTCCCTGCTCAGCGACCCGTCCTCGCTGATCTCCGAGTCGCCAGCGGCGACGGACCCCGATGCGCCCAGCCAGCAGGACAGGGTCGAGCCCGCTTCCAAGTCGAGCCCGCGCCCGCGCGGCGCCGGGCGTCCGCGCTCCACCTGAACAACCCCGAGATCCAAAGGAACCCATGGACCGCACTCTGATCCTCGTAAAGCCGGACGCCTTCGCCCGCTCGCTCACAGGCGAGATCATCGCTCGCTTCGAGCGCAAGGGCCTGCGCATCGTCGCTCTGCGACACATGACGGTCACGACCGAGCTGGCCCAGCGCCACTACGCCGAGCACCAGGACAAGCCCTTCTTCGGCGAGTTGGTGCAGTTCATCACCTCCGGCCCGATCGTGGCGATGGTGCTCGAGGGTGTGGACGCTGTCAGGGCAGCCCGTCAGGTGATCGGGGCCACCAATCCGCTCGAGTCCACGACCGGATCGATCCGCGGCGACTTCGCGATCGAGATGGGCCAGAACATGGTGCACGGCTCAGACTCCCCAGAGTCCGCAGCCCGCGAGGCCAACCTCTTCTTCGGAGACCTCGCCTGAGCAAACCGCTCGTACTCGCCTCCTCCTCGCCCCAGCGACGGGCGATCCTCGAGCGCCTGGGAGTCTCCTTTGAGATCCGTCCCACCGGGATCGAGGAGATCGAGCAGGGCGACCCAGGGGAGGTGGCGGTCGAGAACGCGCTGCGCAAGGCCCGCGCAGCGCGGATCTCCGGCGCGCAGGAGACAGTGCTGGGCGTCGACACGCTTGTCGCCCTGGGAAGCCGCATCTATGGCAAGCCATCCGACGAGGACGCGGCGCGCAAGACGCTGCGGGCGCTCGCCGGCGCCACCCACACGGTGCTCAGCGGGGTCGCGCTGCTGTCCGCGAACGGCGAGCAGGTCGGGCTGGCTCGCACCGAGGTCGTCTTTCGCGAGTTCGGCGAGCAGCTGATCGACTGGTACCTGGCCAGCGGCGAGTGGCGTGGGAGGGCAGGCGGCTATGCGATCCAGGGCATGGGAGCCGTGCTCGTGCGCGCGATCCACGGGGATTACGAGAACGTCGTGGGGCTGCCGCTCAGCACCCTGCTAGATCTCAGCCCAACGCTCCTCGAAGCGACCGCCGGCCAGGTCGCAGGCGCCGACTGACACCCTGAGCCTCCCACAGCCGTCCCAGGCGGTTTTGCCTGCAAATACGCTGTCAAGCGTGCAGGGGAGGCGATGGGGTCCGCTAGACTCCCCGCCGGGTACGCCCCGGCCAGCCGCCGGGTGCCGGATCGCCGGTTAGGCAACGCCGAATCCGAGCGTGCTCCCACTCTCAAAATGAGCATTCTCACGTACCTAACCGGATTCGGTGGCCGCGACATGGCGGTCGATCTCGGTACCGCCAATACGCTCGTTTACGTACGTGGGCGTGGAATCGTGCTGTCCGAGCCGAGCGTCGTCGCGATCGACTCCCGCACCGGCGAGGTGCACGCGGTCGGCATCGAGGCCAAGCGGATGCTCGGTCGCACCCCTGGCACGATCCAGGCAATCCGGCCGCTGAAGGACGGCGTGATCGCCGATTTCGACGTGACCGAGGAGATGCTGCGTCATTTCATCCAGAAGGTTCACCAGAACCGCTGGGCCCATCCGCGGGTCGTCGTGTGCGTGCCCTCAGGAGTCACAGGCGTTGAGAAGCGCGCGGTCGAGGAGGCCTGCCTGTCCGCCGGTGCGCGCACCGCCTATCTGATCGAGGAGCCGATGGCGGCCGCGATCGGCGCCGGTCTGCCAGTCGGGGAGCCGACCGGCTCGATGGTGGTGGACATCGGCGGCGGCACCTCCGAGGTGGCCGTGATCTCGCTCGGCGGAATCGTCGTTTCGCAGTCGATCCGCGTCGGGGGCGACGAGATGGACGAGGCGATCATCAACTACGCCAAGAAGGAGTACAAGCTCCTGATCGGCCAGCAGACCGCCGAGGAGCTGAAGCTCGAGATCGGCTCCGCCTGCGCGATGGAGGAGGAGCTTCAGGCAGAGATCCGCGGGCGCGACATGGTGGCCGGTCTGCCGAAGACCGTCGTGCTCACCAGCGAGGAGATCCGCCAGGCGCTCGAGGAGCCGCTTTCGCAGATCATCGAGGCGGTGAAGGAGACGCTTGACCGCACACCCCCCGAGCTCGCCTCGGACATAATGGATCGTGGAATCATGCTCGCCGGCGGCGGCGCTCTGCTCCAGGGCCTCGACGTGCGCTTGCGTGAGGAGACCCAGATGCCGGCCCACCTGGCGGAGTCGCCGCTCACATGTGTGGCGGTCGGGTCGGGACGCTCGCTGGAGGAGTTCGAGGCGATCCACCGCTCCAACCGCAACTCCCGCAGTCGTCGTAGACGATGAGCGTGGCTCCGTTCGAGCACTCTCGACTCTGGAGGGAACCCGCGTGCCGGCACTCGGTCCACGGGTACCCTGTCCGATGAAGGCTTCGGAAGGTCGCTACTGGTGTATGACAAGACGGTCCGGCGTCGACGTGCGGTGCTTGCACTGCTCGTCGCGCTATCCCTGATATTGCTGACCGCCTATTTCGGGGAGGCCCCGAGCGGTGGCCTGCACTCGGTGCAGAGCGGTTTCCTGACCGTCGTCTCGCCGATCCAGAACGGCGCCAACAAGGCTTTGAAGCCCGTGCGGGACCTGTTCGGATGGTTCGGCAGCACTCTGCACGCCAAGAGTCAGAACAGCGAACTGCGCACCCAGAACGACAGGCTGCGCAGAGAATTGACCGCCAAGCAGTCCAATGCGGTCTCCTACAAGGAACTGCTCAAGCTCTACAACCTCGACAAGACGCTGAGTGTCGCCGACTACAGTCCTGTCACCGCCACGGTCGTCTATCAGTCGCCCAACATCTGGTATTCGACGGTGGTGATCGACAAGGGCTCCTCCTCGGGCGTGCGCATCAACGATCCCGTGATCGACGGCGAAGCGCTGATCGGCAAGGTCACGCGAGTGGCCTCCGACGGTGCGCTCGTCAGCCTGATCACCGACAGCGAAGTGGAAGTGACGGGCAAGATCAGCGCCACCGGTGCGCCCGGCATGGTGCAACCGGAGGTCGGCGAACCGGGTCGCCTGCTGATGCAGTACCTGCCCTCCACAAGCTCGGTGGTCCCAGGCGACTACGTGGTCACCGCGGGCACCCTCTCCAGCCACGGCGACTCGCTCTACCCGAAGGGCATACCGATCGGCCAGGTCACCTCGGTCAACGAACAGAGCGGATTCAAGTCGGTCGAGGTCAGCCCGCTCGCCAACCTGCATGGGCTCGACGTGGTGCAGGTGCTGACTCACTCATCCGGATCGCGCGCCTCCTCGCTGAGCAGTCTGGCAGCGAGTCTCACACCCTCGCACCCGGCGAGCCCCGAAGAAGAACCCCAGCCCGGGCAGCTCGCGGCGACGGGGAGCGGCGGGTGAGCCCCGAGCTGAGCAGCGCAACGCGCGCCCGTCCCGGCGCCGCACAGGCCGGCACGGCGTGGCTCCCGGGCTCGCTGGTTTGGCGCGTGGCCTTGCTGTCGATCGTCGTCGTGCTCGTCCAGATCGGCGTCGTCTCAGAGGTGCCGGTGTTCGGCGTCAGCGTCGACCTCTCACCGCTGCTGGTGGCGTTCACGGGACTGTTGTGCGGATCGGTGATGGGTGCGATCGCCGGATTCTGCGTCGGACTGCTGATCGACCTGGCGCTGATGCAGATGCTCGGCGTGACCTCACTGACGTTCACGATCATCGGCTACTGGGCCGGTCGTCTGCGCGAGCTGCGCGACCCGCAGGCGGCGCTCACGCCGCTGTTCGTCGGAGCCGTCGCCGCCACCGCGGCGACGGTCGGCTATTCGGTGATCGAGTTCCTGCTCGGCGTGGACGCTCCGGTGAGCCTCGAGCTGTTGCGGGAGATCGTGGTCGGCGTGCTCGTCGACACGGTTGTGGCGCTGCCAATGTGGGCGTTGGTTCGCCGCTGCCTGGTCGGCGCCCTGCCCGATGATCCACGTCGCCGCCGACGTCGCGCGTACACCACCGGCGGCCTCAGCCCGCTCTCGCAGAGCCGAGGGGGCGCTCGATGAGCAGCATCGAGCGGTTGAAACCCAACGAGTCGCGTGCGCCGGTCTCCCCGCAACTGGCCCTGCGAGTGGCGATCCTCGGCAGCATCGCGCTCGTCATGTTCGGAATCATCTTCTTCCGCCTGTGGTATCTGCAGGTGCTGACCGGCGAACAGTACGTCCAGCAGGCGCAAGCCAACGATCAACGCAAGCTGCCCACACCGGCGCCACGCGGGGAAATCCTCGACCGTGCGGGCAAGCCGATCGTGACCAGCAGCGTGACCAACGCCGTTCAGATCCTCCCAAGCGCGCTACCTCCTGCGGTCAAGAAGGAGGCCGCCGTCTACCAGGAAGAAGCCTCCAAGGCCGAGGCCGAATACGGGCTTGCCAAGGAACGTCTGAGGGCGTTCGAGGACGATCTTCACGACTCGCGCCGCCACGCGACCGCAAGCGAGCGAGTGGAGTTGCGAGCGCTCCGCCGCCAAGCCCACCTACGTCACGTGCCGATTCCGAGGCTGCCGCCCTCTGCGGTGAAGCTGAGACACCTCTACGATCGTCTGGCGCCTGTGATCGGTCTGACCCCGAGGCTGATCGACGAACGCGTGATCGCCGGGATCGTGGCGCTTCCCTACGCCCCGGTCACGATCAAGACCGACGCCGGCGCGAGCGCGCTGACGGTGATCGGCGAGCGCCACAACGAGTTCCCCGGCGTCAGGCAGGAACCTGTGTCGATCAGGCACTACCCCTACGGCGAAATGGCGGCACAGGTGCTCGGCTACGTGGGCCAGGTAGGCAAAGAACAGCTCAAGCAGGCTCCGTTTCGCGGCGTGCAGCAGGGCACCGTAGTCGGCCAGGAAGGCGTCGAGTTCTACTACGACCGCTACCTGCGGGGCAAGCCGGGAGAGAAGCGCGTGCAG
>DATHPT010000204.1:0-6559 GCA_035483615.1 Solirubrobacteraceae bacterium
CCAAGATCGGCAAGTACGCCGCCCGCTTCCTCGGTCCCCCCGGCAGGCGCCTGCGCGCGCTGCTCGTGGGCCGTGCCGGTTCGGCGGACTATCTCGCGGCCGGGGCCATGCAGCCGACGCTCGTCAAGCTCGTGAACGCCGACCTACGCCCCTTCATGCCGGGGATCGCCGTGCCCACGCTGCTTGTGTGGGGCTCTGAGGACACCGACACGCCGCTCGCCGCCGCCCGGGAGATGGAGCGCTTGATCCCCGACGCCGGCCTGGTGTCGCTTGAGGGGGCCGGCCACTACAGCTACCTCGACCAGCCCGCCCGCTTCGCCCGAATCGTGTCCCACTTCCTCGCCCCGCCCTCCGCTGCGGCGCAGGAGGGCGCAGCGCGGGTTGCCACATCCACGGTGGGCGGAGATCGATCCGGTCCGGGCTCATCATCTCCCGCCGACCGGGCCGACCGGGCCGACCGGGCCGACCGGGCCGACCGGGCCGACCGGGCCGAGCAGGCCGAGCAGGCGGACCGGGTCGAGCAGGCCGAGCAGGCGGACCGGGCCGAGCGGGCCGAGCGGGAGGCGGGGCCGCGGTGAGCGCGTTCGAGGGTGTTGCAGCGGTCCTGGCGCTGCTGGCGCTCACCGTGCGCCTGGCCGGGCGCCAGCACCGCTTGCTGCACCTGCTCCAGCTCGAGCACTACGAGGGCCCGCGGCTGATGCTGTGGTTGCGCAGGCGTGGAGAGCTGATCGCCCTGCCCGAGGCGCTGACGCTCACCCTGCTGTTCGCCGGCGCCGTAGCGGCCTCCTCGGCGGGCTCGGGCTGGCTGTGCGGCGTCCTGCTGCTACTCGCCATCCCCCTCGGCGCGCTCGGCGTGGGCGACTGGCGGCGCGAGGCCGTCAAGCCGCTGGTCCTCACCGGCCGCGCCAAGCGCCTCCTGGCGACCGCGCTCGCGCCGCCGACGCTGCTCGTGATCGCCGCGATCACCCTGGCAGCCGTCGGCCTCTCCACGATCTCGCTCGCCGCGCTGCTCGCCATTGGCCTGCTGCTGCTGGTCGGGGCGCCCTGGACCCTGCTGGGCGCCAACCAGCTTCTGAAGCCGCTCCAGAGCCAGATCAACCGGCGCTACCTGCAGCGCGCCAGGCGCTCCCTGCGCGACTGGGACCCGCTGGTGGTGGGTATCACCGGCAGCTACGGCAAGACCACCACCAAGTTCTGTGTGGGCGCCGTGCTCGCCGCCGATCGCCCCACGCTCGTCACCCCGGAGAGCTACAACAGCTTCCTCGGCGTCCTCCGCACCATCAACGAGCACCTGCGCCAGGCCCACCGGGCGTTCGTTGTCGAGATGGGCATGTTCCGCCGTGGTGACATCGCCGAGCTGTGCGAGCTTGTGCATCCCACCATCGGGGTCATCACCGCGATAGGCCCGATGCATCTGGAGCGGCTTGGCTCAATTGAGCAAATCGCCGCCGCCAAGGGAGAGCTCCTGGACGCGCTTCCTGCCGAGGGCCACTTCGTCACCAACGGCGAGGACCCCCGCTGCCTGGAGCTGGCTGCCCGCGCGACCGTCCCCGTCACGCTGTTCGGGATCCACGATCCAAAGGCCGGACCCAGCGAGGACGGGATCCACGATCCAAAGGCCGGGCTCAGCGAGGACGGGATCCACGATCCAAAGGCCGGGCCCAGCGAGGACGCGACAGCGTCACCCGCCGGCGAGCCAACCCAAAGCACGCCCCAAAAATCCCCCAAAAGCACAGCTGCGGTACAGGTCATCGCGCGTGACGTTCGCCTCGCTGAGGGTCGCACCACCTTCCAGCTGCAGCTCGACGGTCCCGACAGTCCTCAGATCCCGGTGTCCGCGGCCCTGCTCGGACGCCACAACGTGCTCAACCTGCTCGCCGCGGCCGCGGTGGGTCACGTGCTCGGGATCGAGCCCGCCCGCATCGCCGAGGGCCTTTCCCGGGTTGAGTCTCCGGCGCACCGCCTGCAGCCGATCCACAATCGTCGTGCGGGCGTGGTGGTGATCGACGACGCCTACAACTCCAATCCCGACGGCGCCGCCTCCGCGCTCGAGGTCCTGCGCGAGCACCCCGCCACCCGCCGCCTGCTCGTGACCCCCGGGATGGTCGAGCTCGGCGAGCTGGAGACCGAGCTCAACCGCCGCTTCGGCGAGCAGGCGGGCGCCGTGTGTGATCTGGTGATCCTCGTCGGCTCCGCCCGCACCGTCCCGATCCGCGAAGGGCTCGCCGGTGTCGGCATGGACCCCGCGAACGTGCACGTCGTCCGCGACATCGCCGAGGCCACCGCTCTGCTGGCTCGACTGACCCGCGCAGGCGACGTGGTGCTGTTCGAGAACGATCTCCCCGACACCTACGCTGAAACCGACGGCGCCGCCCGAGCCGCAGCCTGAGGGAATCTACGCCGAAACCAGCGGCCGCCGCCCGAGCAGCCGCCTGAGGGGAATAGGCTACGCCCGTATGCCATCAAGCGGATTGCGTGTGGGCGTGGCCTTCGGCGGGCGCTCCGTGGAGCACGACGTCTCCATCATCACCGGGTTGCAGGCCCTGAGCGTGCTCGAGGAGCGCCACCGGCCGCTGCCGATCTATATCGCCCGCAGCGGACGCTGGTACACCGGCGATGCCCTGCGCGAGCTCTCCATCTATCAGCAGGACGGCGGCGACCCCGAGGCCGAGGAGGTCAACTTCGACCTGCACCGCGGCCGTCTACTGGGGGCTGCGAGCGGCGGCGGATCCCTGTTGCGCGCCCGTCGCTCCCCCGAGCCGATCGAGCTCGACGCCGTGCTGCTCGCCACCCATGGCACCCAGGGAGAGGACGGCTGCCTGCAAGGGGCCCTCGAGCTCGCCCGGCTGCCCTACATCGGGCCCCCCGTCGGGGCCGCCGCCGCCGCGATGGACAAGGTCACCACCAAGGCGATCCTCGCCCAGGCCGGCCTGCCCGCGCTCGATCATCTGGCTGTGCGGCGGGAGGAGTGGGATGACGGTCCTGAAGGTGATGGTCGAGAAAGAAGTCCTGAGAATGACGATCCCGGAGGGGGTGTCGCGCGTGCGCGTGCCCGCGAGCGCCTGTGCGCGCGGGTACGGGCCCGTTTTGAGCTTCCACTGTACGTGAAGCCCGCCTCGCTCGGCTCGAGCGTCGGCGTCAGCCGCTGCTCGACCGACGCCGAGCTCGAGGAAGCGCTCGAGCTGGGCTTCGAGCTTGACCGTGTGTGTTTGGTCGAACCCTCTGTGGAGGGCGGCCGCGAGGTCAACTGCGCGGTCATCGGCCGCCCGGGAGTCGAGCCCCGCGCCTCCGTCTGCGAGCAGCCGGTCGCGGCCGAGAGCTTTCTCTCGTTCGAGGACAAGTACATGGGGGGCGCCAAGAGCGAGGGCATGAAGGGCGCCCAGCGGCTGATCCCCGCGCCCATCGGCGACCGGCTCACAGCCCAGGTCCAGGAGCTCGCCAGGCGCGCCTTCAGCGTATTCGGTTGCGCGGGGGTCACCCGCGTTGACTTCCTGATCGACGCCCAGGAGCGGGTGTACGTCAACGAGCTCAACACAATCCCCGGCTCGTTCTCCTTCTACCTGTGGGAGCCCGCCGGGCTCCCGTTCGCCGAGCTGATGGACGAGCTGATCGACCTAGCCCTTGCCGATCACCGCGAGAAGCTGCGCACCACCACCGTGTTCGCCACCAGCCTGCTCGCCGAGCGAGCTTCCGGCGCGAAGACCGCAGAGAAGGCGTGAGGGGAGAAGGCATGAGGGGAGAAGGTCTGAAGAGAGCGGGTCTGAAGGGAGAAGGTGCGAGAGGAAGAGGCGCCCGAGGAGAAGTTCTCAGCGGCCCGCCCAGAACGATGCTCGCGCATGTGGCCCACACCAGAGCCCGGCGAAGCCTGTGAGCAAGGGCCCCGCAATCGTCGCGATGGGCGGTCGTTCGCTCGAGCGCGAGATCAGCCTGCGCAGCGGCCACCGCGTGGAGCGCGCGCTGCGCACGCTCGGCTACACCGTCTCCGCGCTAGACGTCGACGGCGACTTCGTCGATCGCATGCTCGCCGAGCAGCCCCGCTTTGTGTTCGTCGCCATGCACGGTCGCGGTGGGGAGGACGGCACCCTCCAGGATCTGCTGGAGACGCTTGCCGTGCCCTACACGGGCTCGGACCCTTTGGCCAGCGCTTTGTGTATGGACAAGGTGCTGTTCAAGCGGATGCTTCGCCTCCACGGCATCCCCACGCCGGCCTTCCACAGCTTCAACGAGACCGCCTTCCGCGAGCTCGGCGGCGCCCGCACGTTCCCCAGGCTGCTCGAAGAGCTCAGCCTCCCCGCCGTGGTCAAGCCCGTGGCCCAGGGCTCGGCGATCGGCATCAAGTTCGTGACGAGCGCCGAGCAGCTGCCGAGTGCGATCCTCGGCGCATTCGGCTACGGCGACCGCGTGCTCGTCGAGGAGCGCGTTGTGGGACGTGAGCTCGCCGTGACGATATTGGGGCCCGCCCACCCCAACCACCCCGCTGGCCCTTCCCATCCCGGTCATCCCGACAACCCCACGCACTCCACCAACCCTGCTCACCTCGCCGACCCTGCCAGCGGTCCCCGTGCGCTGCCGATCGTCGAGCTGTTCACCCCCGAGAGCTTCTACAGCTATGAAGCCCACTACACGATCGGCCAGCTGCGCATGGAGGTGCCCGCCGAGCTCTCCGAGCAAGCGCGCACACGGGTGGAATCGGTGGCGCTCGAGAGCTACACGCTGATGGGCTGTCGCGACTTCGCCCGCGTCGATCTGATCCTCGACGAGCACGAGGTGCCGCAGGTGCTCGAGATCAACACAATTCCAGGGCTCACCGAGACAGGCATCACCACCGCGGCCGCCGAGGCGGCCGGCCTGACGTTCGCGGAGCTGGTCGCCGCGATCGTAGAGCGCGTCGCCTAGCCCAGAGCGCCGCGCCCGGTTCGTCTGAAGACGGCGCAAGAAGTCCCGCCGGATCACGATGTAGCGTTTTTACCAACAGACGATTGTCTCTCCACACATGGGCTGGCCGCTTGGCCGGGTGTGCCTCGCGGGTACACCAGGGAAAGGTGGCTGCATGGCTCGACCTACGAGGTGAATCGCGATGTACGAGGATGACGAGGGCAAGCAGAGCACCAAGGGGAGTCGTGGCAGCAAGGCTCGCCCAGACGCCGCCTCTGGCGGTTCGCCGCCGCCGCGCATCAGGCCCGCCCCCGATCCGCGCCTGTCGCGCTCGCTGGAATACGGCATCGCGATCCTTGAGTCCTTCTCGCGCGAGCGTCCCACGCTCGGGATCGCCGAAATGGCCGACATCGTTGGGATCAGTCGCTCCACCATCCATCGCTATGCGATGACGCTGGTCGCGCTCGGCTATCTCGAACAGGACGCCAAACGCAAATATCGTCTTTCCCGGGGTGCCGCCGGCCCTGGCTCCGCTGCGATCGGCGCCATCCGTCGGCAGATACCCGCCCGCGCCGTGCTCGAGGAGCTGCGCGAACAGACCGGTCACACGGTCAGCATGGGAGCGCTCGACGGGGCTCGGGTGATCTACATCCACCGCCTGCTGGGCCATCGGGCGGGCCAGTATGCGATCGATCGTGACCTCGGGGTAGGCGCCAACGTCCCCGTGCACTGCACGGCGCTCGGCAAGGTGCTGCTGGCAAGCCTCTCCGATCCCGAGCGCCGTGAGCTGCTGGCGAGCATCGAGCTCACGCGCCACGGGCCGAAGTCGGTCACCGACCCGAAGAAGCTCGCGGTGGAACTCGACCGGATTCGCCCGCGGGCTCTGTACGTCAGTGACGAAGAGCTCATCAGCGGCGCCCGCTCGATCGCGTTGCTCGTCCCGCGCCCTCGCGGCCAGCAGCAGCTCGCGATCGATGTCACCGTCCCCTCGGCTGCCTTCAGCGTCGAGCGCCTGCTTGAGAGCATCGGGCCCAGCGTGAAGCGAGCGGCCAGGTTGATCTCAAGCGAATGAGTCGACAGCCATCCACGACTGCCGATCTCACGTTTCGAGATAGCACTCGCAGTGATAGTAGGTTCCGTCGCTCCCTCGCAGATCGGGCTCGGCGGCGCGTGAAGTCGTGCGGGCGCTCCTGTCGCCGCACGCCACCACCAGCGGCTCGTAAACACCGATCACATCGCCGCAGCCCGCGCATTGAAAGCACTCGCTCGGGGCGGCGCTCGCGTCCGCCTGTGGTGGGTCGAGGCCGAAGGGTGAGCGGTGCAGTCGAGCGTCCGTTGACCGCAACCGCGCACGACTGAACGGAGCTGTCTCCATGACCTAGCTCACAGTTGCAGCAGTTCGTGGCGCAGGGCGTACTGCACCAGTTCTGCCCGGGTATCGAGCCCGAGCTTGCGGTGGATGCGCGCGCGGTGGGTCTCGATCGTGCGCGGAGACAGCCCGAGCTTGTTCGCAATCTCGACACTGGTGTGCCCGAGCGCGATCAGCCGCAGCACCTCGCGCTCACGCGGTGAGAGCTTGTCCGATTCGGCCGGTTTGCCGCCGTGCAGCTTCACCGCGAGCAACGGGCTCACATAGCGTTTGCCGCACGAGGCGTCCCGGACCGCGGCCGGAAGATCCGAGTCG
>DATHPT010000205.1:0-6237 GCA_035483615.1 Solirubrobacteraceae bacterium
GAGAGCGTCTGAGCCGCGATCCCCGAGCCGATCACGAGCGCTGACAGAAACGCCGAGCCAAGCAGCTCGGCGAGGAGGCGGCGGGCGAGCGGGGCGTCCATGCCGGGATCGTATTACATCGATGAATGTGAGTCTTATTGATATAAGTAGATTGATGTCTGTCGATTTGGCGCTGGCGCCCAAGCAGAAGCGAGCGGCCGGCGAGCGTTGCTGCGAGCCCGTCGTCTACCCCGACGTGCAGCGCGACCAGGCGATCCGCATGACCATAGTCGCCAAGGCCCTCGGCGACCCGATCCGGTTGCAGCTCGTGGACGTGCTGCGCAAGCATGCCGGGAAGGTCTGCGTCTGCGAGCTGGTGCCACTGTTCGACATCTCACAGTCCACGCTCTCCCATCATCTGGGGAAGCTCCGCGCTGCCGGGATCGTGGACTCCGAGCGCAAGGGCCTATGGGCCTACTACTACGTGATCCCCGACGCGCTCAAAGAGCTATCCGCATGGCTGAGCTGAGCACCGCAGCGAAGACGCGTACATCGCCATCATAAAAGTGATGGCAGCAGCGCCAGAGGCGGTAAGCATCTTGCTAAGTCTGACGCCGCGCGCTGTGCAAGCCCTTCGAGATCAAGCGACCCAACGACCTCGAAACCTACGGCCACCGTGTAGTAGCGCGCGATGCCGCGCCCCTGCCTACTCCCCGCTCTGTGCGTAGCTCACGGCGGCGGACCTATCGGTGCACCCCTTCATCTCAACGATGTGCCCGTCGAGGATCGTCACAACCATGTAAGCGATCCCCTCGTCCACCGGACGATCAAGCTGCGCGGGCTGCTCGGGACGAAACGCCACGATCACGCGCGACCCATCTTGGATGGTCTCCTCGATTCGACCTCGCAAGCGACCAGCGAGGTTGCGATTCATCACCTCGACGATTGCCTTGCGACCATCGCAGAGTTGCCCGTCCTCGACTCCGTGCCACTGTGCATCGGGCGCCAGCACTTCGCCCAAGACCTCCGGGCCACCCTGGATCAAGGCCTCCCACGCCCGGCGCACCAGATCAATCTCGGGACTCTTGCCCATTGCCCTGATTGTCGCTCATCCGCGATTGCCTGACGCGCCCAGGGAACCGATCCCCACGAGCACCCTCGAACACACGCGAAACACCCACCAAACCAGCCGTCAGTGGCGCTTCAACTCGATGCTTCTTCGCTGTGCCTGCACGACGGTCGATTAACTGCCTATGCGGCTCGGCTCGGCTGTAGGTGGCGCGCTCTGAGCCGTGGGGTATCGTTGGCGACGAATGGCTCCAAGCCGCGGTAGCGTCGCTCGGTCGCCCCGGGCGACGACCTCGCCCGGCGAACGAGCACACGCAGACGCCCCGCGTCGTGAGCGCAAGCATCCGGCGGGTGCAGTCCCGCTGAGGGTCGTCGCGAAGGAGTGGACACGGATCGGCGTGACGGGGTTTGGTGGGCCGGCCGCGCACATTGCGATGCTGCGTCGGCTGGTCATCGACCGCTACGAATGGATGGACGCCCGTTCGTTCGAGGACGCCAATGCCGCATGCGGCATGTTGCCCGGTCCCGCATCAACGCAGCTTGCGATCTTCTGCGCCTATCGCGTTGCCGGGCCGTGGGGCGCGATCGTCGGCGGCCTCGGGTTCGCAGTGCCCGCCGTCGTGATGGTGCTGGCGCTGTCGGTCCTGTTCCTCGCCGGCGCGCCGCCAAAATGGGTGATCGGCGTTGGAGCGGGTGCGGGCGCAGCGGTCGCGGCCGTGGCCGTTCACGCCGCGCTGGGACTGCTTGCCCCAAGCTTCGAGCGGGCGCGCGCTGAGCGCGGGCGCGCGCTGCGCTGGTTTGCGTATCTACTCGCGGCCGCGGTGGCAGCAGCGACGATCGGCGCCTATCTCGTCCTCGTCCTGCTGGCGTGCGGAGCGTTCGAGCTGGCTTGGCGGCGGGGCACGGTAGCTGCGCTGTCATTCAATCCGCTGATGCTCGCCGCGTTCGCAGGCGGCGCCGGCGGATTCGGCGCGCTTGCGTGGACCGCGTTCAAGGTGGGCGCGCTCTCCTACGGCGGCGGGTTCGTAACCGTGCCGTTGATGCAGGCGGACGCTGTACACGTCTATCACTGGATGACGGGCGGCCAATTCCTGAACGCCGTTGCGTTGGGGCAGGTCACTCCCGGCCCCATCGTCGCTACCGTCTCCGCCGTTGGTTATGCTGCACACGGCATCGCTGGCGGCGTGCTCGCCGCGGTCGTCGCCTTCACGCCGTCGTTCTCGTTCATTCTGCTCGGCGGCCAGCGCTTCGAGCGTCTACGCCAGAACGCCGCCGCACACGCGTTCCTCGACGGCGCCGGACCCGCCAGGATAGGCGCCATTCTCGGTGCCGCGATCCCGCTGACGAGTGCTCTACAAGAGGGGTGGCAGTACGCCGTGCTGGCCGCCGCCGCGGTAGCGCTGCTGCTTCTGCGGCGCGGAGTCCTACAAACACTGCTCGCCGCCGGCGCCGTGGGCCTGTTCGCCTCAGTCGCAGGCGCTCCCCTGCCGCACTAACAGAGGGCCGGCGGCTTCGCCCGTCCATTGCTGGCCTTTGCCAACACTAACCAATCACGCTTTGGAGCTCCTCCCAGTTCTCGCGGGTATCCGCGGCGAACCTTTCGGCGCCCTCGCGTCCTCGGTAGCAGCCGCCTTCGTAGGCATTCGTCAGGGCTGGCCACCACTCGGAGTCAGGGGTCGCGAGCTCGGCGAACACGGTATCGACGTCGCGCCGGTTGTAAGCGTCCGTGAGTCGCTTGGCGATCTCCACGTTCTCCGCCGACATCGCCTACCCCCGCTCCTGCGCGAGGCGTTCGGCGGCAGCACGGGCCTCGTCGATGTCGGTGTAGTTCGTGATTCGCGCAATCTTGCCGTCCTCCCACACGCTGACGGTTTACTCCCACCGGAGCGGATATCAATCGTTGCCAGCTGTTCGAATCCTACACACAACCCAAGCATCTCAAAGACGCCTAAGAACCAGGATCATCCGAGCAACTGGGAGCGCGCCGAAACCTGTGGGCGGCGGCCAGCCCGGGGAGTAGGCTGCGTCTGTAGATCAAGCCAAGTCAAGACGGGAGGACACTTGAGCACTACAAACCAGGATCAGATGCCGCTTGACGAGCTGGGCGTCGCTGACCGCGCCCACTTCCAGCAGGGGCCGCCGCTGGAGCTGTTCAGGCGGTTGCGCGCTGAGTGTCCGGTTCACTGGTCAAGCGGCATCGCCGAGTTTCCCGACGAAGCCGGCTTCTGGTCGGTGACGACCGCCGAGGACGTGTTCGAGGTCAGTCGTGACTGGCAGACCTACTCCTCCGAAGTCGGCGGCTTCACTGCATCCAATGCAGGCTTGTCGTTGGAGATGCAGCAGGCGATGTTCATCGGGATGGACCCGCCCAAGCACGACCGGTTGAAGGCGCTGTTCCAGCGTGGCTTCACGCCGAAGCGGATCGCCGAGCACGAGGACGCGATCCGCGCGATCACGATCGAGGTGCTCGAGCGTTTGGAGGGCCCGCCCGCCCGGGAGACCTGCGATCTGGTCAGCGACGTCGCCCAGCCGGTGGTGGCGCGGGTGATCGGCAGCTTCATGGGCCTCTCGCCCGAGGACGATGAGGCATGGGCGAACCTGATGAACGCGATCGTCGGCGCGGGCGACCCGGACGCGACGCCGGAGGGCGCGCAGAGCGTGATGGAGCGCGAGGTGCCCGAGGTGTTCGCGCGCTGCGGCAAGCTGATCGCCGAACGACGCGCGGCGCCGACCGATGACCTGACGAGCGTGCTCGTGCACGCGGAGCTCGACGGCGAGCGGCTCGAGGACCACGAGATCGTGATGGGGTTCCTGCTGCTGATGGCCGCCGGCAACGACAGCACCAAGGCGACCTACTGCAGCGGCATGCGCGCGCTGATGGAAAACCCCGAGCAACGACGGATGGTGCTCGAGGACCCCTCGCTGGTGCCGGCGGCGGTCGAGGAGTCACTGCGCATGTTCCCGGCGTTCGCGCACTTCGCCCGCACCGCCACACACGACACCGAACTGCACGGGCAGCGCATCCGTGAGGGCGAGAAGCTGGTCATGTGGTACCCGTCGTCCAACCGCGATGAGACGCGCTTTGAGGATCCCGACCGCTTCGACCTGACGCGCGAAGCCGAGCACCAGGCGTTCGGTGCCGGTGGCCGGCACTTCTGCCTGGGCACCGCGCTCGCGCGACTGGAGTTGCGGATCCTGATCGAGGAGACGCTCAAGCGCTACCCCGAGATCCAGATCGCCGGCGAGTGCACGCACGTCGAGTCAGCGTTCGCCAACCAGCACAAGACGCTGCCTGTGCGACTGAAGCCCTGACGCCGATTCCGGTTCACATCACCCAAAACCGCGGTGTCGTTTACGTGCACTGAGACCAGATGCATGTCATGCCGAGCGCCCGTACGCGAAGACTGACGATTCAGCGCTGAGCGTTGCGAGCGCTAATTAAGCATGGGCCGATACGCGCGCATCTCGTCCAACGCGGAGTCTGCTCCAGCGTTGATGGCACGCTCCCATTGCTGGGGAACGCGAAAGTGTGGTCGATCTGCGAACACCGCCCGACCGCGCTACTTCGTCAACGGCCAGGCCTTGAGTTGCGTGCGAGCTGTTCCGCTGTTGCCGAGGTGATAGACAGCCAGGCTCGCCGGGTGAACCGGAAATGCGTCGAATGGCTCAGCCTCGATGGTCTTGAGGTCATCGAGCGTGGCGAAGCCGACGGTGATGTGGGCGATGTACTTGCCCGCGCCGATTTGAGCGGGCACGAAGCCCTCAACCCAGTCCATGGTGCTCTGGCTGATCTCTTCACCGGGGTCGCGCACGAACGCAGCGGCGGTGCCTTTGGACTCGACGAACGGTGTGATGGCCGCCAGCAGGCTGGCCTGGAAGTCGAGCACCTCGGGGCTCGGCTTTACGAGCAGCACGGCGAGGCCCTGGCCCGGCACGCCCCAGTCGCCGTGCCGAATCGCGATCGTCCGGTAGGACAGCGAACTCATGTCGGTCTTGGCCACGGTCTCGCCGACAGCCTCGAACACGCCGTTCAGGTCGGCGCTGCGAACGTAGCGCTGAAGGGTCGTTATGTGTGGCTGATGGGTCGCGTCGATTGCGTACCCGTCAGAGACACTTTGGCGCATCCGCGCGTTGACCTTGCGGACGTGCTCGATCGTGGCCTCGTCGGGGTTGATCAGGATGTCGATCGCGGTCAGTTCGCTCATCGCATGTTCTCCTCTCGGCTTGGCGTTCTAAAGGCCCGGCTCGGCAAACACACTCTTCCAGTCGTCCTTCATGCTCACCACCGTCCATCCCAGCTTGGTTGCCTCGGCCATGGCGTTCTCGGCGAGTTCGGTGTATGCGAACTCGCGCTCGCCGTCATCGTGGTTCACCAGGAGGCTGAATCGCGCGACCTCGAGCATCGCCTGGTCGCCGTTGGTGTTGCCTGCCGCGAAGAGCGGCTTTCGCCCGGTGCGAGTCCAGATGTGGACGGGCTTGCCACCGTGTTCGTCAAACGGCTCTTCGACGCCCTTGGTGCGATAGATGTCGCCTTCGCGATACTCGAGCGTGGTCCCTGAGCCGATCACGTGCTCGCGGGGGATGCCAAACATCTGCTCGCTCACGACGCGCACGAAATCCCGACCGCCTCCCGAGCAGACGTAGACCGTGAAGTCATGCTCGCGCAGGAGTTCGACGAGCTCGCGCATCGGCTGGTAGCCGACGCTCGTGTACGGCACGCCGAGCGTCGGGTGCGTGGCGCCGGCAAAGAACGTCTCGACTGCCTGCTCGAATGCGTCCGTTGTGATGTCCGCGTAGGCCTCGGTGACGCCCTTGACGAGCTCGGCGGCATGCTCAAGTAGATGGCCGAGGAAGTCCTCGTCGTTCTCGGCGATCGCCTTGAACGGCTGTTCTTTCGCCAGCTCGGGTTTCGCCTCGATTATCTCTCGCATCCGCCTGAGGAAGAAGTCCGCCTGTACGTAGCTCGGCTTCTCACACCACAATGTGCCGTCGTAGTCGAACGTCGCTATCCGGTCGGTCGGCTCTACGAACCCGGGCCCCGGCTGGGTCGCGGAGGCAACGAAGTCGATGATCGCCTTCTTCGCCTGGCCCTCATTCCAGCTTGCGAGCACGTCGGTCACGGGTTGGTTCCTCCTTGTCAAATTGGGCGATAGCGGAACGGGTCGCCTCTCGGCTCAGTGGTCTGGTCCC
>DATHPT010000206.1:0-4131 GCA_035483615.1 Solirubrobacteraceae bacterium
ACAGCGAGCGCGAGGCTTCCTGCGCGGGAGCCAGCGCGTTTGCGAACGGCTCGAGCTTGGTAAGCGTCGGGCCCACCACTTCGGCCGCCTTGGCGAGCTGCGCCGTGCCGGCCCTTGTCTTGGTCAGAGCGCCGGGCAGCAGGTGCAGGGTCTTTTCGACGTTCTTGTCCTGTTCGGCGAAGGTCTGGAAGACGGCGTTGGATGCGTCCACCAGCTGGGAGATTTCGGTGTCCTTGTCGCCGAGCGCGCTCACGATCAGCTGGAAGTTGTGGATCGCGCGTTCGATGTTCTTGTTGCGCAAGTGAAGCTGTGCGGTGATCCGGCGCGTGTAGATCGTGATCGGGTCGAAGCGCTTGAAGGTCGCCGACAGGTTCGCCGAGTTGCCCTTCAGCCCTTCGCCCGCCCCGGCGATCAGCTCCTGCAGATAGGCGCGCGTTTCGGCGTCCAGCGAGGCCAGGAACTCCTCGAAGTTGACGTCCGGCGCGGTCTGAGACTGCGGGACGGTGTAGCCGCTCGGGACGCTGCCGGAGCTCGGCGTGCCGGGATCGACCTCGACGGTCATGTCCTTCAATCCAGTCTTGGGGCGCAGCAGCATCGTGGCGTTGCGGTAGATGTATTTCGCGTACTTGGGCGTGATGTTCATCGTCACGAGCGCGTCGCCGCCGTTGGACTGGACGCTGGCGATTTCGCCGATCTTGGCTCCCGCGATCGTGACCGACTGTCCCTGTCCGGGCGTGACCGCCTGGGCGGTGCGGAAGTCGGCCTTCAACGTCGTGTAGTTCTTGCCGAGCACCGGCACCCAGCCCGGCAGCGAAAGGCGCTCGTTGGAGAGGATGTAGCCGCCGACGAACAGGGCGATCACGACCATCGCGACGACCGAGATGAAGGCGGTGCGGTAGCGCTCGATCTGATCGCGCAGCCCGCGCTCTCCATGCTGCTCCTCGGGGGTCATGATCCGCCTCCGTCGGCGGGGCCGTGAGCAAGCGGTCCGTTGATGTTCTGCGGCGCCTGCGTGTAGCACTTCACGAGCGGCTTGTAGGGAGGCTCGGTGGCCGGGAACGCCGGGCTGGTGCCCAACGGCGCCTGTGAGGTATGGGCGAGCAGCTGCAGTTTCTTGCCGCTCGTCGGCGCGCCGACCGCGGTGGCGGGCGCCGAGCGCAGCGTCTGAGCGCCGTTCTCGACCAGGAAGCGAGTCGTCTGACCGTTCCCGTCGAAGCTCTGTCCGAGACCGGCCAGACCCGCCATCGAGTACCAGAATTCCTTGTTGACTTCAGCGCCAGTGGTACTCGATCCGTCCTGGATCTTGGTACTGCCCGCCGGGAAGATGACCTTGGTCAGGCACTTGGAGAACAGGTCGGTCTGTTTGAAGAAGGCCGGTTGAGGCACCACCAGGCCCGCGATCGTGGGGGCGGCTTCGCGCAATCCCTTCGCCACACCGCCAAGCTCGGTCGGCGCGAGCGAGGCCTGGGTCTGTTCGATCCACGGGAAGGCCGCGGCGATCGTCGCAGGAGTCTGTTCGACGCCGGGGATCAGGTCGAGCGAGAACTTCCTGATCGCCGGCGAGGCGGAGTTGAAGTTGGCGAATGCGTGCCCGGCGCTCTGGAGCGTGCTCGGCAGCAATGCCACGGCCGCGGTGAGGCTCGTCGACTGAGCCGCGAGCGAGCCGAGGAACGTGTTGAAATTGCTCACGAATTCGCCGAGCTGCTGCTCGTGGACGTTGAGCTTGGCGGTGAAGTTTCCGATGCCGGCGATCATCTTGGAGAGATCGTGCTGTTCGACGCCGCCGAACGCCTGGCTCACGATCGCTCCGTTCTTCAGCGCCTGGGGGGCGTCCAGATAGCTCTTTTTGATCGCCTGCGCCGCGTTCAGCCCGCGCACCGCGGGGTTCTGTTCGGCGTTCTGCGCGGGCGTCGGCTTGCGCGTCAGCGCCGAACCGTATTCGGCGAGCAGCGTTTGCAGATTCGAGCGGGTGTCGGTGTTGAGTGCATCGAGCACCTGGTCGAGCTGGACCGGGTCGGAGGTCTGGGTGACCGGGATCGTGTACCCCGATGAGACCGTGGGAGTCGAGGGAGTGCCCGGCTGCAGGTCGACGAACCAGTTGCCTTCCAGCAGGATTCGCGCGCGGATCTTCAGCGTTGCGTCGGTGTGGATCGGCAGACCGCTCTTCGTGATTTCCATCGTCACAACGCCGGTGTTGCCGACCCGTTTGACCGAGCTGACGGTGCCGACGTCCACACCGGCGATCCGCACCGGCGATTTCGGGCTGACGTTGACCGCGGTCGAGAACACGCCCTTCAGGCGGAAGCCGTGCGAGTAGGGGATTTTCTTGGTGAAGCCGAAGTACACGACGATCGCGATGATCACGAGCACGATCAACCCGAAGCGCACGGGGTTGAATTTCTGCAGCTCGACGACAGGCAGCTCGTCGTAGCGGCGCCACCAGCGCACACGGCTCATTTCTTGGCCCCTTTCGAGCTCTTCAGACCGAGGGCTTCGAGCGTCTGCGCTGTATACGGTTCGCCGTAGAGGTCCTGTTCGCGCGTGGTCGTTTCGTGTTTGGTGCCGACGTTTCCGGGCACATTGCCGATCACAGCTTGGCCTTCTGCTAGGTAGGGCTCGTTGCCCGCTTCGCACTCGAGCGGCTGGCCGGGGCCTCCCACATTGGGATAGGGGTTGACGTGCAGGTGGTTGTCGTTGATCGCTTTGGGCGCGATGCCGCCTGCTGTGGAGGTGTGATCGACCGAGGGCCCGTTGGCAGGCACGGCGGAGGGGAAGCCCTCGTTGTTCGGACCCTGCGGCGCGAGCACGGCGGCCGCGCGACCGAGCGTCCCGACTCCTACGCTCTCTGAGAGCACGCTTGCGATGTTGCGGAACGCAAGCGACACGTAGTTGCAGTTCGTCTGCGCCGGCGCGAGCCCTGCGAACAGCGGATTGCCGAGCCCGAGCGTGTGCGTCAGATCTTCGATCCCGCCGGTCACGATCGGATTCTTGGCGAAGGCGGCGAACGCTTCTGAGGCTTCGGCGAGCTCGGGGTTGAGGGCGGTGGCGGCGCGCACGTTGACCGCGCCGACTTCGAAGGCGTGACCGAGCGGCGCGGCGACCGTGCGCAGCAGGCTCGCGCTCGGGCGCAGCAGACTCATGAACTCAGCGCTCTTGTTGACGAAGGAAGCCTCGAATGGCAACGAGTGGGTCGCCTGGCGCAGCGCCGGCGGGCCCCCCACGATCGCCTGTTCCAGCGACGGCGCGACGCTGGCGAAGGCCGTGAAGAACGTGTCCAGGTTGCTGTAGAAGTCAGCCTGTTCGCTGGCGACCGGCGCCACTTCTTTGGCGGTGCGGTCGAGCGCCACGAACAGCTGACCGAAGCCCGTCTGCGGCGAGGCGAGATTGTGAAGCACGGGGATCGCGTTCGTGACGAGCGGACGCAGCGTGGAGATCGTTTCGTTCAGCCCGATCCCGCGGCCGGCAAAGCCATTGCCGAAGCTCGTCAAATTGACCTGGTTGGCTATCCGCGTCTTCTTGTCGAACATGTCGAAGAACTGGTCGATGTCGACCGGTTCGCGTGTCTGGGAGACCGGAATCGTTTCGCCGGCCTTCAGCGTCCGTCCGCCGCGGCCCTTTTCAAGCGCCAGGTACTTCAGGCCGATCGTCGAGACCGACTGCACTATCGCGGTCGTGCTGGCCGGCAGCGGCTCGACTGCCTTTTCGAGCTTCAGCGACACGATTGCCGTGACGCGGCCGGTGGCGGGATCCTGATAGGGGCTGAGCGAGCTGATCACACCGACGCGCTCCCCGCCGATCCTCACCTGATTTCCCTTCTGCAGGCCCGAGGCCTCCGGCAGCTGCACCTTGATGTCATAGGTCGGAGTAAATGGCAGCCCGTTGTTGGCGTTGTAGGAGAGGAACACGGCGACGACCACGATCAGCGTCGTGACGGCGCCGATCAGAAGTGGGCTGCCGGCCAGGGAGTTCGAGCGACGACGGTTCATCAGGGCGTCCCCGTGGGGTCGCAGCCGAGCTGTCCGTTCTCGGTGAACGGCGAGGAGCCGTCGGCGGCCGGCTGCGTGCCGGCGCCGGGGCAGCGCCGCAGCTGGCCGGTCTTCAGACCCTGCACCACCTGTGTCGGATTTGCGG
>DATHPT010000207.1:0-2465 GCA_035483615.1 Solirubrobacteraceae bacterium
CTATATATAGACAACTCACCCACAGAAGAACCTTTGATCTTCGGTAATTTTGAAACCAACGTATTGAAGGTCAACGGCAAGCTGGAAGTCAGCGAAACCGCGCCCGCGCCTGCCAAGCCGGCGGAAGGGGAAACCAATGTCGGCGCCACCAAGATCGCGGTCCGCAAAACATCGTTCACGATCACCGGCAACGGCGTCAAGGTAAAATGGCTTCTCAAACACAGTCTCGCCACCCGGCTTGTGAGCGTATCCGTCCAGAAGGCTGAATCTGAACAGCCCGGCGAACTGGAACTGCCCACGGCCTACAAAGTCAAGCCGACCAACAACGCGGAAGTCGAAGTGACCTTCAGCGTTGCGCCGCCAGCAGGAGAAGAGAGGTTCATAACCGTATCGGGATGAGCCCTGACGATCCTCGTTGGGGGACGTAGCCGGCCTTTCCCCCGCACGCGCTCAACGTTGCGGGGGGAAGCGTTAAGCGTCGTCGCGAGGAGCGACCGCCCCAGACGCGTGAGCTTCGGGATCAGCCGCCCGTTAGTTGGATGTCATTCGGTGCACCAGCTTTGAAACTGCGATCAGCGACATCACCCTCTCCCACCCCATCTGGGCAACGCCGATCTTGGCGCCGGTCGATGCCGGCACGTTCGCTCGGGCGCGCGCTGCTTGGCCTTGAGGGCGCCCTGGCGCTCTCAACCGGATATCAACTGGCGCTGCTGGCCGGCGCGAGTCGCACGCTGCGCAGACGGCCTGAAGCTCCACCCAGCGACGATCCCCAGAGCCGATTCGTAGTGCTGATCCCCGCTCACGACGAGGAGCACGGAATCGGCGCGACGCTCAGCTCGCTCGCGGAGTCCACGTATCCGCCCGAGCGCTTGCGCACAGTGGTGATCGCCGACAACTGCTCAGACCTTACGGCCGTTCGCGCCAGAGACGCGGGTGTCGAGGCATGGGAGCGTGTGCATGACGAGCGGGGCAAGGGCTTTGCCCTGATATGGGCGCTCGAGCGTCTGCGCGAGGCCCAGGACGGCTACGACGCCGTGGTGGTGCTCGACGCCGACTGCCTGGTCTCACCCAACATGCTCGAGCAGATGGATCGAGCCCTACGGGCGGGGGCGGAGGCGGTGCAGGTCAGCTATGTGATCGGCAACCCCGAGGACTCACACGCATCGGCCCTGCGCTTCGCGGCCTTCGCGTTGATGGCCACCGTCCGACCGCTGGGTAAGCAGGGTTTCGGGCTGTCCAGTGGCCTGTTCGGCACGGGCATGGGGTTCACCAAGGAGCTGCTGCACAGCGAGCCGTGGAGCGCCACCGGTTTGGTGGAGGACTTCGAATACCACCTGCGGCTGGTCGACGCGGGCCGACGAGTCGAGTTCCTGCCCCGGGCATGGGTGAGATCGGCGATGCCGACGTCATTTGCCGCCAGCGGCGACCAGCAGGCTCGCTGGGAGCAGGGCAAGCTGCAGGTCATCCGCAACTGGAGCCTGCGACTCGTGCTGTCGGGCCTCAGGCGAGGCGATCCGACGCGAGTTCATGCAGGACTCGAACATCTGGTGCCACCGCAGTCGCTGATCGCTGCCGGAAGCCTGGCGTCGCTGTGCGGTGGCCTGCTGCTGCGCTCCCGTGGGCTCGCGGCGCTTGCCACGGCGATTGCGATGGCCCAGCTCACCTTTGTCGTGGTGGGACTGCGGCTCGTCCAGGCCCCCGCTCAGGTCTACCGGGCGCTTCTCTTCGCGCCGGTGCTGATCGCCGGGAAGGTGGCTCTCTATTTGAAGCTGCTGAGCGGTGGCGGGCCGACGTCCTGGGTCAGGACCGAGCGGGAGGGGGCGTCCTAGTGGGCACAACCCGGCCGCTCACGATGGATCGGCCGCTCACGGTGGATCCGTCGCGCCTGAATCGCGCGTCCGGCGCAGGCAGGCTGAAAATCGCATACCTCTGCGGCCAGTATCCGGCGATCTCTCATACATTCATCCTCAGGGAGGTCAACGCCCTCCGAGACGCCGACGCCGAGATCGCCACCTTCTCGATCAGACCGGCCGGCAGCGACCACCTGCTCGCGAATGCCGATCGCACAGCGTTCGCCACCACCTATGCGATCCTGCCGCAACGCTGGAGCAAACTGCTCGCGACCCACCTGAAGCTGCTCGGGAGCGCACCGTCGGCCTATCTGTCGACGCTCGAGCTTGCGCTCAAGCTCGCCCCGGACGGACCGCGTGGGCGGCTGTGGCAGTTCTTCTACTTCCTCGAGTCGGTGGTGCTCTGGCGCGAGTGCCGTCGTCGTGGACTGCGCCATATCCACGCCCATCTGGCGAATGTCGCGGCGGATGTGGCGCTGCTGACAGCCCACCTGGGCTCGGAGATCGAGCCCGAGCAGCCGTGGACGTGGAGCTTCACGATGCACGGTCCCACCGAGTTCTTCGACGTGAGCCGCTTTCGCCTCGCACAAAAGCTCGAGCGGGCGCATTTCGTGG
>DATHPT010000208.1:0-2111 GCA_035483615.1 Solirubrobacteraceae bacterium
CGTGGCAGCCGCCCTGATTCTCGGCGGGGTTCTCGGAGCGGGCTTTGTGCTGCGCTGGGCGATCACGCGACCGCTCGCGCTCCTGGGCGCAGAAGCGCGTCGAGTTGCGGGAGGCGAGTTCGACAAGCCCCTCGCCGTCGCCACCGGCCCGCGTGAGATCTACGAGGTCAGCGCCGAGATCGACACGATGCGCGAGCGGATCGTGGAGGAGCTGGCTGCCGTGGAAGCGGCACGCGCACGCCTGGAGGAGCAGGCCATCGAGCTGCGACGCTCCAATGCCGAGCTCGAGCAGTTCGCCTACGTTGCCTCCCATGATCTGCAGGAGCCTCTGCGCAAGATCGCGAGCTTCTGCCAGGCGCTGCAGACCCGCTACCACGGTCAGCTCGACGAGCGTGCCGACCAATACATCGATTTCGCCGTCGACGGCGCCAAGCGGATGCAGGTCCTGATCAACGACCTGCTCGCATTCTCGCGAGCCGGACGAAGCGGACGCGAGCACGAGCCCGTCGATTTGGGCGGGGTGCTCAGCGCAGTCCGCTCCGCCCTGGCCGACACCCTCGAAAGCGCGGGAGCGGTTCTGGAGGCCGATGGGCTGCCCACGATCCGTGGAGACCGCTCACAGCTGACGTCCCTGTTTCAGAACCTGGTCTCAAACTCCGTGAAGTTCCGCGGCGAGGAGCAGCCGGTGGTGCGGATCGCCGCTGTCCGTGACGGCGAGCAGTGGCAGCTGAGCGTTTCTGACAACGGGATCGGCATCGACCCCGAGTACGCCGAGCGGATCTTCCTGATCTTCCAGCGCCTGCACTCCAGGGAGACCTACGACGGCAGCGGCATCGGACTGGCACTGTGCCGGAAGATCGTCGAGTATCACGGTGGGCGCATCTGGCTCGACACCGACTATTCCGGCGGAACACGCTTTCGCTTCACCCTACCTGCCATCAAGGAGACCATGCAATGAACGCCGACCTCATCTCGGTTCTGCTCGTCGAGGACGATCCGGGAGACGTGCTGCTCATCCGTGAGGCGTTCGCCGATCACAAGGTCGGCAACGTGCTGTCCAACGTGAGCGACGGCGTCGAGGCGATGAAGTTCATCCGGGGCGAAGGCGAGTACGCCGGGCGTGAGCGGCCCGACCTGGTGCTGCTCGATCTGAATCTGCCGCGCAAGGGAGGTGCCGAGGTGCTTGCGGAGATCAAGAGCGACCCGGAGCTCTCGACGATTCCCGTGATCGTGCTCACGACCTCAGAGGCCGAGGAGGACGTGCTGAGCTCCTACAGGATGCACGCCAACGCCTATGTGACCAAGCCCGTGGACTTCGAACGCTTCAGGGACATCGTGCACCAGATCGACGACTTCTTCATCGGCATCGTCAAGCTGCCGCCCCGGCAGTCATAGCGAGCGCCGCGAGGCGCCGCGAGAGGCAGGGCCCGGTGCCGAGGGCCCAGACGGTCGGACCGGCACGCTCCGGCTCTGGCAGGCCGGTTGCGATGGGCGACGGGCGGGTAGAGCAGTTGCAAAACCATCCGAGCCTCGAGGAGATTCACATGCCGGCGATGAAGAGCAGCAGGGGCATCCTTGCCGATGACATGCGCGAGGAGCGCGAGGAGATCATCGCGATGATGTGCAAGGCCTACTGGATGGAGATCGAGACCGTGATGAGCTACCTCGCCAACTCGGTCAACCCGGACGGAGTGCGCGCACAGGAGATCATCGAGTCGCTGCGTGGTGACATCCAGGAGGAGCTTGGCCATGCAACCCAGTTTGCGAACCGCATCAAGGAGCTCTACGGCGTGGTTCCGGGCTCGATGGACTTTCAGGCCGAGCAGTCCTACCTGCAGCCACCCGAGCGCCAGAGCGACATCGTGCACGTCATCAAGGGCGTGATCGCCGCGGAGACGGGAGCGATCGACCACTACAACAAGATCGTCCAGGTCACCGATGAGTGCGACCCGGTGACAAACGACATGGTGATCGCGATCCTGCACGACGAGGAGCGCCACCGTCGCCTGTTCGAGGGCTTCCTGCGGGAGTACGAGGAGCAGCAGCGCGTCTAGACACCGGCTGGGCATTGGCGCCTCGCTCCCGGCCGCGGAAGATATGGGAGGGCCGCA
>DATHPT010000209.1:0-5263 GCA_035483615.1 Solirubrobacteraceae bacterium
CGCCACTTTGCCGCGGATGCGCGAGAGGCGAAACACGCGGATCGCCTCACGCTCGTGGGCATAGCCGAGCAGATAGAACTCCCCGCCCTGAAACAGCAGGTGGTAGGGATCCACTCGGCGCGCGCCAACCTCGTCGCGGGCCATCGTGTAGTAGTCGAACGTGATCGTCTTGTTGCGAAAGATCGCGGTCTCGATCTTCGCGAGACGCACGGAGAGCTCGTGCCCGCCGGCGGAGGCCGTGATCCCGAGCGCCACCGAACGCTGCTCGGGTGCCCGCAACGGACTTGGGCGTCCCCAAGTGATCTGCTGCAGCGCAAGACGCAGAGGCTCGGCGTAGGCGAACTCCCCGTCGAGCAGGTGCAGCGCTGCCTGCAGCGCCGCCAGCTCTTCGTCTGAGAACTCGATCGCCGGCAGGTGGAAGTTCTCCGAGCGCAGCGAATAGTTCTCCTGCTCGGCGGCGCCATCCGCGGGACGGTCCACGGTGAGCTGGATGCGCAGCGACTCGAGCTCCGAGCGGTCGGCATAGAAACGACGCGCGAAGGCGTCCTCGTTCATGCCGCTGTATCCCTCCACGTCGCGCCGAATCTCAAGCGCCGTGACCGGCCTGCGCTCGGCCATCAGGTATGAGATCAGCGACAGCTGGCGGATCAGCTTCTCGGTGTCCTTGGCCATCCAGGTAAGAACGATAGAACTCGATGGCGAGACGGTTGTGCCCGGTCGCCAGACCGCTCGCAATTTGCGGCTTTTAGGGTCCGCCGAGAATCAAATGGCCGGACCGAAGCGGCCGTGTGTCAGGCGGCTTCTCGCGCGGGTTCCGCGGAGGGCTCGGTCATCTCGCGGGCGCTGAACCATGCGCCCGATCCGATCGCGCGGTCAAAGCCAGACCAGCGCGCTCCCGGGGCGAGCTCCTTCTCGATGCGGTCGAAGCTTCCCAACCGCCCGCCGAGATTGTCGATCATGTGCACCAGCGTGGCCTCGCGCGTGCAGGGAACGACCGGGCTGCCGTGCTCGAGCGATCCGTGGTGGGACAGGATGATGTGAAGCACCGCCCACGCGAGCTCCTGGGGGAAGCCCTCGATGTCCTCGATCATGCGGCGGATGCGGTAGTAGCCAAGCGGGATCTCCCCGCACAGGCGGCCGAGGTCGGTGAGATCGATGATCCGGTCCCCTCCGCCCTCCTCGGAGTAGGCGTCGAGCTTGCCGATGTCATGCAGCAGCGCTCCCGTCACTGCAACGTCGCGATCGATCCCAGGGAAGGTGGCCGAGATCGCGCTGACGCCCTGGGCCACGCCGAGGCAGTGCTCGAGCAGCCCGTGACGATATGCCTGGTGGTAATACTTGGCGGCGGGCGCCACCGCATAGCGCGCCCACAGCGGCGAGCCCTCGCCGAAGACCCCCTCCAGCAGCGCGGCGAGGTGGGGGTTGCGCACGGTCGCCATCAGCTCGCGCAGGTCCGCCTCCATGCGCTCGGGCGAGCGCGGCGGCCCGTCGAGCAGATCCTCGAGCGCGAAGCTTCCCGGCTTGGCGGGACTGAGTGAGCGAAGGTTTATCTGTGGGCCAAAGCGTGGGTGCACCGTGTAGCGACCGCTCACGTGAACGGGCGCGCCGGGAGTCGCCAGCCGCTCGGTCTCGACAAGCTCCTCCCACACCATCGAGGCGACCGCGCCGGTGCGGTCGCCGAGTTGCAGGCGCAGATAGTCCCCGCCGTCGCGTCGCGTGCGACGCTCGATCGCTCGCACCAGCAGGACCTGGTCGATCTCTGTGCCATCTGAGAGCTCGTTGACGAGCATGATTTGGAAGGTAGTTGGGACAGCGGACGGCATCCGTGCCCGAACCGGACACACGTGCACCCAAATGTCCAATGGGTCCCCGCCGATTTGGCCATTCGATCCCTAGACGTTTCTATCTGCCTCCCATAGTCTGTCGAGTTGTGTAGGGAACAGTTTCCGTTTTTGTGTAGAGACTGTTTTCCACGGAGGGATCGCCCTCCAAGACAGAGGATCGGGACATGCGGATCGAGACACGGACATCACCACGAGAGATCACAACAGGGGGCTTGCCACGATGACGACGCACGATGAGAGAAGGCTCAGGGTCATCAGCTGGAACGTCAACGGGATCCGGGCGCGCATGCCACGGATTGCAGAGATGCTGCGCAGGGAGCGCCCTGACATGGTGTGCCTGCAGGAGACACGCTGCCCCTTCCGTCACTTCCCCCACCAGCGCCTGGAACAGCTCGGCTACCGCGCCCAGCACAGCCCGGGCCGGCGCAATGGCGGCGTGGCGATCCTCGTACGCTCAGACCACCGCGTCACCCACCGCTGCCTATCGCTTGCCGGCAAGCACGACCTGGCACAGGGCCGCTGGCTCGAGACCACCTGTGCAGGGCTCACGCTCGGATCGGTCTATGTGCCGGCGGGGCCCACCCGTCAGGAACTGGACGACTCCGGCAAGCTCGCCTTCCTCGAGGCCGTCGCCAACCAGGCCTGCCACGACCACTATCACCCGTTGCTGATCGCCGGCGACTTCAACGTCGCGCCGTCAGACCGCGACGTGTACGAGCCCACATGGCTCGAGGGCTCCTACCACACCGCCGCCGCCGAGCGTGAGGATCTGCGCCACATCCTGCACGACGGAGAGCTTGTCGACGTCTACCGCCACCTGCACCCCGACGAGCACGGCTACACATGCTGGGATCAGCGCGAGGGTCACTACGCACGCGACTACGGCCTGCGCATCGACCTCGCACTGGCAAGCAGCCGCCTGGCTGAGCACATCACGCGATGTGAGGTCAAGCACGCCTACCGGCAGGGACGCCGACCTTCCAATCACGCGCCGCTGGAAATCGAACTCCAGGGAATCGGCGAGTGCGAGGACTGCAGGGAGAGCGCAATTGCCGCTTGAAGCGACGGGGCTCTCCGGCACGGAGGCCGGCGCGGCGGATCACCCACGTGCAGGCGCACGACTGGTGAGCGCACGCGAAAGAGCCATCGACGCGTCCCGCAAGCTGGGTGACCGGCGACGGGGGCGACCGCACGGACGCGACGCTCCTCTTGTCTCCCAAAAAAACTCCCACCGCCCTCGCCCCTCGGGGGCGGTGGGGGCCTCTACGGCTCCAGCCGGTTGGGCCCTCGATACAGGAATGTGACCTCGCGCACGTTGTCCTGGCCGAGCATCTGCATCAGTAGACGGGTCAGCCCGAAGCCGAAGCCGCCATGCGGAGGCGCGCCGTAGCGGAAGAAGTCCAGGTAATACTGGATCGGCTCCACCTCCACGTTCTTCTCATGCGCCTGTGCCAGCAGCTGCTCGTAGCGGTGCTCGCGCTGAGCGCCCGTGGTCAGCTCGATACCGCGCCACAGCAGGTCGAAGCTCTTGGTGAGCGTGGGCTGCTCAGGATGGCGCATGTGGTAGAAGGGCCGCACCGAAGTGGGGTAATCGGTCACAAACACGAACTCGCTGCCGGTCTGCTCGGCCACGATCGCCGACAACGCCCGCTCGCTCGGCGGATCGAGGTCGTGGTCGGGACCGGGCACGTCGTGCCCGCCCGCCTTCAGCAGATCCTTGGCCGCCGCGAGCGTCATCCGCGGGAAGGGCAGCGTCGGCGCGCCCACCTCCACTCCGAAGGTGCTCGAGATCTGCTCGCCGTGCACAGCCGCGACGGCAGTGAGCACATGCGCCAGCCAGCGCTCCTCGAAGGCCATCACGTCCTCGTGGGAGTCGATCCACGAGATCTCGACATCCACGCTGGTGAACTCGGTGTCGTGCCTGGAGGTGAACGACGGGTTGGCGCGAAACACCGGGCCAATCTCGAAGACCTTGCCGAAGCCGCCCGCCATCGCCATCTGCTTGTAGAACTGCGGCGATTGAGCCAGGTAGGCCGTGCGCTCGAAGTAGTCCACCTTGAACAGCTCCGCGCCCGACTCCGACGCAGAGCCCATCAACTTGGGGGTGTGGATCTCGATGAATCCCTGCTCGCGCCAGTGCTCGCGCATCGCGTGCTCGACGGTTCCCTGCACTTCGAAGATCAGGCGCCTGTCGGGGCGACGCAGGTCGAGATAGCGCCAGTCGATGCGCTTGTCGAGCGCCGAGTCGCCGGTCACCGGCAGTTCGGGCTCCGCCGGAGAGTCGACCGACAGCGTGGCCAGCTGAATCTCAAGGCCACCGAGCTTCACCCGCTCGTCAGCCACCACCAGGCCGGTGACGGTGATCGCCGACTCTGGGGTCAGCGCGGAGATCTTCTCGTTGAGCTCGCCCGGCTGCTCCTCCTTGGCGAGTATCAGCTGCGCGAGCCCTGTTTCGTCGCGTAGCACCAGGAACTGCATGCGCTTCTGGTCGCGCACCGCGTGCACCCACCCACGGAGCTCAACCGTCTCGTTCAAGTGGGATTTGAGGTCTGCTACAAGAACACGCGCCATGGCCACGACCCTTCAAGGGCAGGGCCGGCCATGCTAGCGGAGCGCGATTCCCATCGGCCGTCGGGTCGGGCGGTCCTCGACCTGCGCCCCGCGCGAGTCGCGCTCTGAGCAGTGGGTGGGACAGTAGATGCCTCGCACGCCCCCGTCTCGCTGTCCGAAGGCCAGCCACACGCCGTTGCGCCATCCGAAGTAGAAGAACCCCTCGATCGTGCCTTTCAGCTGCATCTCTCGCTGCCAGGCTTTGATGACAAAGCTTGCGGGTATGCGCGAGCGACAGTCGCGGTCATAGTTGGGATAGCCGCTCCACACGCACTTCATCGGCTCCTCGGAGACCTCGAGCGGCTTGGCCTCCCTCAGACGGACTCTTCCTGGCTGCGGATCGTGTGAATCGCTGTGATGTCGCTCTGGCTTCATCTCGTCCTCTGCCCACTGACTGGCGCGCATCGCCGCGCATTTCCTCGGCGGCGCCTATGGACAGGCCAACGGCAAATCGCAAGGCAATGATGCGTCCATCTATCGAGACTGGACGATCGTTCTAGACGTGTGCCTGGGCCTGGACAGGGACGTCCAGGAAGCGCACCAGGCTCTCGTCGTCCAGCGAGAGGATCGGATTGCCGGCAGCCCTGGCCAGCAACACATGACCCTGGCAGGCGCCATGGAGCGGAACATAGGCATCGACGCCTGCGTGCAGACGGCGATCGCCCTCCCCGTCGACGGGCTCCATCAGGACCGTTATGTCGCCGGCCCCGTCGAGCTCCACGCCAGTGCCGAGCACCCGTTCGTACAGCTCCTCCTGCGATCCGTCGACGCGTGGATCGGCGAGCAGATACAGGCAGGCGCTCGTGCTC
>DATHPT010000210.1:0-2732 GCA_035483615.1 Solirubrobacteraceae bacterium
GTCCTGCCCGGTCCGCCACGGGCCGGGCGCTGGCGGCGGCTGCTCGTCCTCTCACAGACGCTCGGCGATCGCCGCGGGCGGAGGCGATGAGCACGCCGCCGGACGTGGCACGCGCCTACTCGTACTGCGAGCGGCTGACGCGAACGCAGGCTGCCAACTTCTACTACGGGATCCGCCTGCTGGCGCCCGAGAAGCGTCGCGCGACATGCGCCGTGTACGCGTTCGCACGACGGATCGACGACATCGGCGACGGCAGGATCGAGCAGGCCGAGAAGCTTGAGCTGCTGGCAGCAGCCGAGCGCGCGCTCGGGGACATGTCGACGGCGAGCCCCGACCCGGTGATCGTGGCGCTCGCCGATGCGCGCCTGCGCTTCTCGCTGCCGCTTGACGCGCTCGAAGATCTGATCGCGGGTGTGCGAATGGATGTGACCGGCACCTCCTATGAGCGCTTCGAGGATCTGCTCGGCTATTGCAGGCAGGTGGCCGGCTCGATCGGACGTCTCTGTCTGGCGATCTTCGGCACCCGCGATCAACAGCGTGCACAACAGCTCGCGGACGATCTCGGGGTGGCGATGCAGTTGACCAACATCCTGCGAGACCTGCACGAGGACGCAGGCAACGGCCGTGTGTACATCCCACATGAGGATCTTGCGCGCTACCGGGTGAGCGGTGACGGGCGCTTCGAGGGCGAGCAGGGGCAGATGGACGCGCTCACGCGCTTCCAGGCAAGACGCGCGGGGGAATGGTTCGATCGTGGCCTCGAGCTGGTGCCGCTGCTGGACAGGCGCAGCGGGGCATGCGTGCTCGCGATGGCGAACATCTACCGTCGCGTGCTCACCCTGATCGAAGCGGACCCCGAGCAGGCGCGCCACCAGCGGATCTCGCTGCCGATCTGGGAGAAGGGGTGGGTGGCGACTCGCAGCCTGCTCAGAGCCGCCCGGTGAGCGACCGGCGGGTGATTGTCCTGGGGGGCGGTCTGGCGGGCCTCACCGCTGCGCTTGACTGCGCCGAGGCCGGAGCGCGGGTGAGCCTGCTGGAGGTCAGGCCGAGGCTGGGAGGGGCGGCATACTCCTTCCAGCGCGATGGGCTGTGGCTCGACAACGGCCAGCACGTGTTCCTGCGCTGCTGCACCGCCTACCGTGCGCTGCTGACGCGGCTCGGCAGCGAGCGCCACGTGAGGATCCAGCCGCGCCTCCAGATCCCCGTACTGAGCCCGCGGAGCCGACCGACGGTACTGCGTCGCAGCGGGCTCCCGGCGCCGTTTCACCTCGCGGGCACGCTGGCGCGCTACCCCCATCTCACGATCCTCCAGCGCCTGCGCGCGACATGGGCGGCGCTCGCGCTCGCGAGGCTGGATCAGGGCGGCGCCTGTGAGCAGGAGCGGGTCAAGGGCCTGACACTCGGCGGCTGGCTGGCCGAGCACGGCCAGAGCCCAGCCGCGGTGACTGCCCTGTGGGACCTGATCGCGTTGCCGACGCTGAACCTTCCAGCGGCCGAGGGCTCGCTCGAGCTTGGCGCGTTCGTGCTGCGCAAGGGCCTGCTCGAGTCTCGCGATGCGGGGGACATCGGCTTTCACATGCGCCCGCTCAGCGAGATCCTGGGAGAGCCCGCCTCGCGGGCGCTTGCACGAGCGGGCGTGAGCGTGAGCCTCGGCGCGCGAGCTGAGCGTGTGCTCCACGGCGAGCGGGGAATGTGGGTACAGGCGGGCGATCTCGAGCTCGAGGCGGACGCTGTCATATGCGCGATCCCGCACGAGCGCGCAGCCGCTCTGCTCGAGCCGCTGCTGGGCGCCGAGACGGCGCGCTGGAGCCGGCTTGGGCGCTCGCCGATCGTTAACCTGCACGTCGTGTACGACAGGCGGGTGTGCGGGTTGCCGTTTGCCGCAGGGGTGGGCACGCCAGTGCAGTACCTGTTCGATCGCACCGCCGCCGCTGGGCTCGACGCCGGGCAGTATCTGGCCGTGTCCCTGTCAGGCGCGGAGCGGGAGAGGGACTGCCCGCTCGAGCAGCTGCGCGAGCGCTATACGGGTGCGCTGCAGGAGCTGTTCCCAGCAGCAAGGGACGCCACGGTGCGGAGCTTTTATGTCAGTCGCGAGCACGCGGCGACCTTTCGCGCGGGCCCCGGCGTCCAGGCGCTGCGCCCGGGCGCTCGGACGGGCATCCGGGGGCTGGTGCTCGCAGGAGCCTGGACCGACACCGGCTGGCCCGCCACGCTCGAGGGGGCGGTTCTCAGTGGTCACAGCGCCGCGCGCGAGGCGCTGGCGGCATGAGCCCCAGTGCCGCTGGAGCGAGACACGGGGATCGCGCCGGCAGCGAGATGCTGGTGATGGCTCCCTTGCGCCTGGAGGCGCTGGCGATCAGGGCGGGGGCGAGGAAGCTGCGCATCCAGAAGACCGGGATGGGCCCCGGGCGCTCCCGGGACGCGGCTGCCCTGCTCCGGAACGATCCGGCGGCCGCGCTCGTGGTGATGGGAGTCTGCGGGGGACTCGACGACGGCTGTGAGCCTGGTGACGTGGTGATCGCGGATGAGCTGCTTGACGGAACCGACGGCGGCGGAGAGCGCCGGCTCGCGTGCCCGTCCGCGCAGCCGCTCGCGCAGGCGCTCGAGCGGCGCGGCCTGGTGGTGCGGCGTGGGACGGTCGTATCGGTGGGACGCATCGCTCACGGGGAGATGCGCGCGCGTCTGCGGGCGCGTGGCGCGATCGTCGTGGACATGGAGTCGGCGTGGTTGGC
>DATHPT010000211.1:0-3078 GCA_035483615.1 Solirubrobacteraceae bacterium
TCTGATCCCGAGGATCCCCGCCATAGGCGAGCGGGGCTCGAGACCTCGTGCCTTAGCTATTGACTAAGCAGCGAGGGCGTACTCGTGAGAGTCCGCACTTATGGTTTTCCCGGGTGTTTTACGAGGCCGCCCGGGACCTCGACTCGCGACCACCCACACGAACCGACCGCGTCGAAGCCTGTCGTCCCCGTGGATGTGATGCTCCCCCAGTGTAGCTGCGCAGGTCGCACGCGCGATTCCAGTCGATGACCGGGCGATTCGAGATCGTGACCGGGTTCGAGATCATGACCGGGATCCAAGTCGTGACCGGGAGCAGATAGACCGACGCGGCCCCGGGCCACTTCGAGGAACCTTCTGCCGGTTGGCCCAAGGGCCTTCCGGTGGCTGGTGGCGCGGCCTTACACCTCAGCGGCCTCGCTCTTCGCGGCTCGGGTCCGCGTCTAGCATCAAACGTACGCCCCTTTCGGGTCTCCGTCAAGAGCGGTCGAGTAGTTCTCCACGTAGGTTCCGAAGAAAGCCGCTGGGAACGGAGGGGAAGCGACCGAGACGGCGCCGGCTGGTCCGTGGAAGCTCCTTAGGCGAGGCTTATGGCAGCTGCGACAATGAGGGCGTGGACGGTGAGCTGCCTGTGGTGAGTGAGAGCCTTCTGGGAGGCGGGACCGGGTCGCACGCGATCCGCCCGCCGGGCGCGTCGATGCCGGGCTCCTCGGCCCCCGCTGGAGCACACTCGGGCGAGACCCCGTTCGGCCGTCCTCCCCGTTCGCTGCGCAAGCGACTGGGCAGCGCGCTGGCGGGCATCGGGGCGCTCGCGGCGAAGTTCGCCGCCTACATCAAGGGCGCGGTGCTGCTGCTTCCGAAGCTGAAGCTGTTGACCACCGCGGGCACGGCGCTCGTGTCGGTCGCCGCCTACAGCCTGTTCTGGGGCTGGCAGTTCGCGGCCGGGTTCGTGGTGCTGCTGTTCATTCATGAGATGGGTCACGTGATCCAGCTGCGCCGCGAGGGCATCAGGGCGAGCACGCCGATGTTCATTCCGTTCCTCGGAGCCGCGATCTTTTCGCGCTCGCTCGGGGACAACGCGCTGGCGGAGGCCCGGGTGGGCCTGGCCGGTCCTGTGCTCGGCTCGCTCGGGGCGGCGGCTGTGGCGATCGTGGGAGCGCTCACGGGTAGCGATCTGCTGCTGGCGCTGGCATATGTGGGGTTCCTGATCAACCTGTTCAATCTGCTGCCCGTGCTGCCTCTGGATGGGGGCCGGGCGATGGCGGCGATGGCGCCCTGGATGTGGTTCGTGGGCTTCGCGGCGCTGATCCCACTTGCGCTGCTCCTGCACGGAGGCTTCGTGCTCCTGTTGATCCTGGTGTTCGGCGGACGGGAAATGTGGCGACGCTGGCAGCTTCGCAAGACCCGGTCGCTGGAACAGGCGGCCTACTATCGCGTGGCACCGCGCCACCGGCTGCTCGTGGGCGCCGTGTATATCGGTCTGATCGTGGCGCTGGCGTTCGGGATGGAGCAGACCCACATTCTGATCAGCGCAGGACACAGCTTCCGCTCGATCTGACGTGAGAGAAGCCTGTACCCTGGTCCGCAGGTTGGGGGACTTCTGGCAAACAGGACGGGGATAGGGGACTTGAAATGGGAAGCACACGTCTGACGGCGGTGGCGACGCTCGCGGCCACAGCTCTCGCGGTCACAGGCTGCGGCTCATCCTCGAAGCCGTTGACTCGCGCCGAACTGACGGCGAAGGCCAACGCGATCTGCAAGACCGTGACCGCCAAGCTCGCGTCCTCGAAAGGGATCAAGACTCAGCAGGACATCGCACGGGTGGCCCCTGAACTGGCGTCTTTCGAGCAGACCGCGCTGGACGGGCTGGGCAAACTGGTTCCGCCCGCCGAACTGGCGAATGACTGGAAACAGTTCGTGGCCGGCGCTCAGACGCTCGCCGAAAACACGGCGAAGCTGGGCGAATACGCGAAAGCGAACAACCTCAAGGCCGCCAAGAGCCTGATCACCTCGAGCGAGCAGGTGCAGCAGCAGATGGTCGCGACGGCCAGACGCGACGGGATCGCGGATTGCGAGAAGGTCGCCTAGCGAGCAACGGTCGCGCTGGCAGCACGGCGGGTCCGCGCTGAGGCTGCCTAGCGCCGGGCTTCTCTGATGCCGCGTTCCATGTCGCGCTTGGACTCCTGCTCGCGCAGGTTCTGACGCTTGTCGTGCAGATCCTTGCCGCGGGCGAGCGCGATCTCGACCTTGGCGTGGGGACCCTTGAAGTAGATGCGGGTGGGAACCAGCGTCAGGCCCCGCTCCGACACGCGGGCGGCGATGCGGTCGATCTCCGAGCGGTGCAACAGCAGCTTGCGGGCACGCTCGGGGTCGTGATTCTCGCGCGAAGCGGGCAGGTAGGGCGGAATGTGGACCGATTGCAACCACAGGTCGCCGTCGCGGATCGCGGCGTAGCCGTCCTTCAGCTGGGCGCCGGAGGCACGCAGCGCCTTGACCTCGGTGCCCTGCAGCACTACGCCGCACTCGATCCGCTCGGTCAGCTCATAGCGGTAGGAGGCGTAGCGATTGCTGGCCACGTCGCCCGCGCCGATCTTGCGCTTCTTGCCCTTCGTTTTGGTCATGCAGCGAGCCTAGCCGGCTGGGGCGAGATCGACACGCCCCCCGGAGGCGTCGACCCGCACGACGCGCACATCGATCTGATCGCCCAAGCGCAACGTGGCGCCGGAGCGCTCGCCGCGCAGGATCGTGCCCTGCTCGTTGAGCGTCCACCAGTCGCGCTCGGTCTCGCCGGCGCTGAGCAGGCGTACGGGCAGCATCCCCTCGTAGATCGGCCGTTTGCGGGGCTCCTCCGGAGAGAGGCCAGGAGTCATGTCCTCAGATCCCCCCTCTGGTGCTCTCTCCTTGGCTTGCTTCGCGCGCGGGCGCGCGCGCTCGCGCGCGACAGGCCCAAAGGCAATGAAAGCCCCCGCTCCGATCAGCCCGGTGACCTCGCCGTGGAAGACCTGCTCGTAGCCCCCCTCGAGCAGCACGTCTTCGAGCAGAAAGCAGGCGGCGATGTCATCTCCCCTGTGCTCCAATCTG
>DATHPT010000212.1:0-2023 GCA_035483615.1 Solirubrobacteraceae bacterium
GCGCCGCATGTGGCTGCGCTTCGCGCTTGCCGCGTTCCTGATCGCCGGGCTCGCCGGCGGCGCGACGGCGACGATCGCCTTGAACGAAGTCGAAGGCGTCGGTGGCGAACTGTTCAAACCAGGCAACACCGTCAAAGTCAAGGAAGGGCTGATCGAACCGTACACCGGCGGACCTCAGACCTATCTGATCCTCGGCTCAGATCGCCGCGCAAAATCAAAGGACGCACTGGACCGCACGGATCCGCCGCACAGCGACACGATGCTGCTCGTGCGCTTCGACCCCGGACAGGGCCAGACCTCGGTGATGTCGATCCCGCGCGACCTGCTGGTCAACATCAAAAGCTCCAAAGGCGAGTACTACCCGCAGGAAAAGATCAACGCCGCGTACACCTACGGCGCACAGCTCGGCGGCGTCAAAGGCTCGATGGAACTCGCCGCCGAAACGATCAAGAAAGAAGTCTTCCCGGGCTTGACGATCAACGGGATCGTCGACGTCAACTTCGCGAGCTTCATCAAGATCGTCGACACGCTCGGCTGCGTCTACGTCAACGTCGATCACCGCTACCTGCACGTCAACGGCGAAGGCGGCGAACTGTATTCCGAAATCAACCTGCAGCCGGGCTATCAGAAGCTCTGTTACAACAACGCGCTCAGCTACGTGCGCTACCGCCATGGCGACTCTGACTTCGTGCGCGTCGCGCGCCAGCAGGACTTCCTGCGAGCGCTGCGTGAGCAGGTCTCCTCGGAAAACCTCCTGGGACAGGTCAAGCACGTGGCCCACGTCGTCGGCAAGGCGATCGTCACTGCCGGCTTCAGTGCCTCTGCCGATCGCGTGATCGACCTCGCCAAGCTGATTGGGTTCTCTCAAGGCAAGCCACTGCGCCAGGTCAAGTTCCGCGCTACGAGCACGAACTTCCCGCTGAAGGGCGGCTCCTACGTGACGAGCACGAAAGAGCTCGAGCAGGCGACGCTGGAAGACTTTCTCAACGGCGACGAATCCGTGCCGCCCCCGCCAAAGGCGACACCGAAGCAGCACGTCGCCAAAGGCGGCAAGCACGGGCACAAGCGCGCGCACCATGCCTCGGCGCCGTCGTCGGCCTCGCTCGGGCTCACAGCAACCTCCGGCACCGGCGAGGCCGAACTCGTCAAACAGGCACTCAACATGCCGCTGCGGCTGCTCTACCCGAGCCTGAAGACCGGCGTCAGCGAAGAACAGCCCGCACGCGCCTATGACCTGCGCGACAAGGGCGGCCGCCTACGCCACGCCTACGTCGCCGTGTTCAAACAGAACACGCTCGGCGGCTATTACGACTTCCAGGGCACCGACTGGCCCCATCCGCCGCTGATCGCCCACCCGAACCAGCAGCGCAAAATCGACCACAAGACCTACATGCTGTTCACCGACGGCAGCCACATCCACGTGATCGCGTGGCGCGAAGGCAAAATGCTCTACTGGGTGACGAACACGCTGCTCGAGGATCTGTCCAATGAACAGATGCTCGCTATCGCCCGCTCAGCCAAGCCGCTGCACTAGAGTCGGCTCGCGTCACGTGCCTGGTCCAGGGCCGCGTTGACCAAGGCGTCGGCCTCGGCATTCTGCGCGCGCGGGACCGTGCGAATCGACCACTTGGCGAACTGGGCCAGTGCCGCCAGCGCCTCGGCATGCAGCGTGCGCATGTCGGCGTTCTTGACCTTGTACTGACCGAGCACCTGCTTGGCGATCAGCTCGGAATCGCCGATCACCTCGACCTCGTCGGCTCCCAACTCGCGGGCCAACTCGAGCCCGAGCAACAGGGCGCGATACTCGGCGACGTTGTTCGTCGCCTTGCCGAGCAGTTGCGCGCGCTCGCCCAGGGACTGGCCATCGGGCGCAGAGACCAAACACGCAGCAGCCGCCGGCCCAGGGTTACCCCGAGCGCCGCCATCGACGTGCACAACGACCTTCATCGCGGCGAAGTATGCAGTGCGACTAGGCGGTGGCCGTGGCGAGCGGGGGAAGATCCCCCGGCACGCGCGCACGACG
>DATHPT010000213.1:0-2518 GCA_035483615.1 Solirubrobacteraceae bacterium
CGCTCCCGCGCACGCGCTCTGGCAAGCTGTTGCGGAGGGAGCTGTAGATGAGCACCGTTCAACCGGAGGAAGGACGTGGCAACGAAGCGGCGCGCAAGCACCGCGACACGAGCCTAACCCATTGGGAAGAGGCGGCTTCCGGCTGGGTGGCGCGCCAGGCGACGCTGCGCGAGCTCTCGGCTCCCGTCTCGCACTGGATGATCGACGCGGTCGATCCCCAGCCCGGTCAACGCGTGCTCGAGCTCGCCGCCGGCCTCGGCGAGACGGGCTTCCTCGTGGCCGAGATGGTGGCGCCCGTCGGCGGGGTGATCACAAGCGATCAGGCCGACGCGATGCTCGACGGCGCACGCAAGCGAGCCGGCGAGCTCGGGCTCACGAACGTCGAGTTCCAGGTGCTCAACGCGGAATGGATCGACCTGCCGGTTGCGAGCGTGGACGTGGTGCTCTGCCGCTGGGGCTACATGCTGATGGCCGACCCGCTCGCGGCGCTGGTGGAGACGCGCCGCGTGCTGCGACCGGAAGGGAGCCTCGCGCTTGCTGTATGGGACGCGCTGGAGCACAACCCCTGGGCGCTGCTGCCCGCCGGCGAGCTGCTGGAGCGCGGGCTGACAGAGCCGCCGCCCGCCGGAGCGCCCGGGCCGTTCGCACTCGGCGAGAAGCAACGTCTGCGCGACCTGCTCGAGCGAGCCGGCTTTGCCGACGTGTGGGTGCAGACGCTCGACCTGACCCAGCGGGCCGCCAGCTTCGACGAGTTCTGGGAGACGACGCTCGACATCGCACGGTCCTTCCACGACACCGTGCTCGCGCGACCCGAGTCAGAGATCGCCGAGATCCGGGCGAGCCTCGCCGCCCGCTTCAAGCCCTTCACCGCCGCCGACGGGTCGCTGGAGATCCCGATGCGCACGCTCGTCGCGTTCGCGGTGGCCTGATCCCGCTCGCCGCGGAGTGAATCTCCACTCGGGGACCGCCGTCGTGGCGGCGGCGAGCGGGCACCACCGCCTTCGGACGCGCGGTCGGATACTCTGCGCAGTCTCATGCTCTACGACGACGACGCAGACCTCAAGCTCCTCGACGGCAAGACCGTCGCGATCATCGGCTACGGCTCTCAGGGCCATGCCCACGCACTGAACCTGAAGGACTCCGGCGTGAACGTCGTGGTCGGCCTGCGCGAGGACTCCTCCTCGGCGCCGAAGGCCCGCGAGGAAGGCCTCGAGGTGCTGTCCCCGGTCGAGGCCGCCAGCCGCGGCGATCTCGTGATGATGCTCGTCCCCGATGAGCTGCACCATCAGGTCTGGGAGGAAATCTCAGACGGAATCGCCGAGGGCAACGTGCTGCTGTTCAGCCACGGCTTCTCGATCCACTACGGCGAGGTGCAGGCTCCCCCCGCGGTGGACGTCGCGATGGTCGCGCCGAAGGGCCCCGGCCACCTCGTGCGTCGCCAGTTTACCGAGGGCAGCGGCGTACCGGGCCTGATCGCGGTTGCCCAGGACGCGACCGGCAACGCTCGCGCGCTCGCGCTCGCCTACGCCAAGGGCATCGGCTGCACGCGCGGCGGGGTGATCGAGACGACCTTCAAGGACGAGACCGAGACCGACCTGTTCGGCGAGCAGGCAGTGCTCTGCGGGGGCGCTTCCGAGCTCGTGCAGGCCGGCTTTCAGACGCTCGTTGACGCCGGTTATGACCCGGAGATGGCCTACTTCGAGTGTCTGCACGAGCTCAAGCTGATCGCCGACCTGATGTACGAAAAGGGTCTCGCTGGAATGCGCTACTCGATCTCCAACACAGCAGAGTACGGCGACTACACGCGCGGCAAGCGCGTGATCACCGAGGAGACACGCGAGAAAATGCGCGAAATCCTCAAGGAGATCCAGTCGGGTGACTTCGCGCGCGAGTGGATCGCCGAGAATCGCGCCGGCCAGGAGAACTTCAAGCGCATGCGCGCCGAGCAGGCCGACTCGCAGGTCGAGCACGTCGGCGGCGAGCTGCGCTCGCACATGGCCTGGATCAAGACGTCCTTCTAGCGCGGCGGGGCGCCGGGAATGAGCGATCCGGGCGAGCGCGAGATGACTCCCACGATCGACGTGGTGATGGACCGCGAGCTCTCGGGCGGCGAGTTCGTGCGCCAGGAGAGCCATTTCCGCGACTGGGTGGGAGCCGACCCACGTAGCGGTGAGCAGACCCGGTTCGCGGTCGAGCCGGGCCGCTATCACCTGTACGTGTCGTTGGCGTGCCCCTGGTGTCACCGAACGGCGATCCTGCACGAGCTCGCGAGCCTCGGCGACGCGGTGGGCGTCTCCTATGTGGCGCCGTTTCGAGACGAGCGCGGCTGGGCGTTCACCGGCGAGCGCTTCGAGGACGGCCCGGGCGGAGAGTACGTCGATCGACTGCACGGCTGGAGCTTCATGAGCGAGGCCTACGCCGCGAGCGACCCGTCCTTCGACGCGCGTGTGACGGTGCCCGTGCTGTGGGACACCCAGACCGCCACGATCGTCAACAACGAGTCGAGCGACATCATCCG
>DATHPT010000214.1:0-2922 GCA_035483615.1 Solirubrobacteraceae bacterium
GGTGCGCGCCTGCGCTCGATCGCTTACGAGCTGCCGGTCGCGAGCGCCCAGATCAAGTCGTGCATCCTGCTTGCCGCGCTGGCGGCGGACGGAGCCACGACGGTGGGAGAGCCCGCTCGCAGCCGCGACCACACCGAGCGCATGTTGTTACGTGCCGGGGTCAACATCCACCGCAACGGCCGTCATGTGACAGTCGTCAACGTCGACGAGCTCGTGCTCGATCGCGTGGTCGTTCCCAGCGATCCCAGCTCGGCGGCGTTCGCGATCGCGGCTGGGGTGCTCGTGCCCGGCTCGCGCCTGTTGATTCGTGACGTCGGCGCCAACTGGACGCGCACGGGCTTCCTGCGCATCGTGCAGCGCATGCGCGGGATCGTGCTCGGCGACCTCGAGGACGAGAGCGGCGAGCTCCTCGCCGAAGAGCCGATCTGCGACCTCGACGTGGCTCACGGTGCCCTGGAGGGAACCACAGTAGAGGCCGAGGAGGTCCCGCTCGCGATCGACGAGTTGCCATTGGTGGCCCTGCTCGGCTGCTTCGCCGAGGGGGAGACCGTGGTGCGCGGTGCTCATGAGCTGCGCCTGAAGGAGGTCGATCGAATCGACACTGTCGTTGCGGGCCTACGTGGGCTCGGTGGCGAGATCGAGGCGACCGAGGATGGCTTTGTCGTGCGCGGCACTGGTGGGCTAAGGGGTGGCACGATCGATGCCGCCGGCGATCATCGCCTGGCGATGATGGGCGCGGTTGCCGGGCTGGCCTCGCGTGAGGGTGTCACGGTGCTCGGCATGGAGGCGGCGGCTGTGTCATACCCGGGGTTCGTGAAGGACATGGCCTCGCTTTCATGAGTGTGTAACTGCCTGGTCTGCCGGCGCAGGAGGGCATGGCCAGTGGAGCCACGCTGCGACTTTTTCTCATCCGGGCTTGACAATTATCACTAGGTCGGGTATAAAGCAGCCATGCCCTGTGCCCCTTTTGGGCGCGGGCGAAATAAGGTCGGGTTTTTGGGTCGGTCTTCGTGGTCGACCCCAACAGTATTGACGGGGACCTTGGGAGAGGGACCGGGTCGCTTCTGAGAGGGAGTTGTTTTTCGCGTGTTTTCATTGGGGAATCATGTGCTCGAGAGTCCGTGTGCTTCTCGCACGAGCGTAATAGGACGCGTCAGCGTCGCTGACGCGTCTCTCTCTCTCTCTCTCTCTCTCTCTCTGGCCGGGCCGGCGCTCAGCTAGCTTCGCGCCGGATCGTCCTTCCAACCCGCCCGCGCGGGCCGGTTGGTCCCTCGCGCCCGGATGGGCGCTTGCGTGCTGTAGGCGCGCGCCTACAGCTTGTTCTTCCGCGTCCCTGGCTTTGGGCCGAGCGAGGCGGGCTTGGGTTCTGTCCGGTGTGTGAGGAGGGGATGTTTCAATGATCGCTCGTAAGGGCTTCGTGACTATGTTGGTGTCATTGTGTGTGCTGACGGTGGCTTCGGCGTTTTCGAGCGTTCCCGCTTTCGCGGCGGTGGAACACAAATTCGAATTCTCCTTTGACGGCAGCGAAACGCCCGCTGGCAAACTCGGGGTCGCCGGGGGCGTCGCCGTTGCAGACGCGAGCGGCGATGTCTACGTGAGCGACATTGAAAACAAGGTGATCGACAAGTTCGGTCCCGAAGGGAAATATCTCTGTCAGGTGACCGGAGCGACGGTCCCGTCGGCGACCGAGTGTGCAGGCCTGACTGGAAGTGCGACGCCGGCTGGGGAACTCTCGCTGGTGGCTCCCGCCCAGATCGCCATCGACAACTCGACGGAACCAGGGGACAGTTCGGCCGGTGACCTATACGTTCTGGACGCGAGCGACGGGGTGATCGACAAGTTCAATCCTGCTGGCGAATATGTCGCACAGCTCACCGGTCCGTTCGCGGAACTGTTGGGGATCGGGGTTGACGGAGCGGGGCACGTCTGGGTCTACGAGGGCAACGGCGAGATCGAAGAGTTCGGCGCGACGGGCGAACTGCTTTCCCAGTTCAGCACGGGGTTCGGTAGCACCGTCGCCGACTTCGCCGTCGACTCCAGCGGTGATACCTATGCGGCACGTGGCAGTGGCGTCGACAGGTTCGATTCCAAAGGCGACGATCTCGGTTCAGTACAGGAATGCGGCTTCTGTCAAGCTGCAATCGCGGTCGATCATGCCACTGACGATGCCTACATCGATGACAAGACCGAAGTCAACGAGCTGTCGCCTGCGGGCGACCCGATCAGCCAGTTTGGCGTTGGACAGCTCAGCAGTGGTGGCGAAGGCGGTATCGCCGTCAACGGCACGAGCGGTGTCATTTACGTCTCGAACGCCAACGCCGGGAAGGTTTATGCCTTTGGTCCGACTCCCGGGCCGCGTGCGATGACCGGACCGGCAAGCGAAGTCTCCGTTCACAACGCAAAGATCGCGGGGCTGGTCAACCCTGGTGGATCGTCGACCAGCTACGCCTTCGAATACGGAACCAGCACTGCCTACGGCACGACCGCACCCATCACGCCCCAGGAAGTCGGTTCGGGAAACACGTTCGTGCCGGTAAGCGTGGCTGTGGCGAACCTGGAAGGCGGAACGACCTACCACTACAGGCTCGTCGCCACGAACACGAACGGGGTCGTGTACAGTGCGGATCACACTTTCTCCACGACGCCGGTACCCGTCGTGCTCTCGACGGAAGCCACCGCTCTGACAGACACAAGCGCCGTGCTCCATGCCGTCATCGACACGCGCGGGCTGGCCACGACGTTTCACTTCGAGTGGGGTGAAACGGCGGAATATGGCAACGTCGTGCCTGAACCGGATGAAAGCGTGGGATCGGCGGGGATAGTCACGGTGAAGCCGGTGGAGATCTCTCTGCACAAGTCAAACGTGACCTATCATTGGCGTGTCGTGGCCACGGACGCCAACGGTACGACCGTCGGAGTCGA
>DATHPT010000215.1:0-2138 GCA_035483615.1 Solirubrobacteraceae bacterium
TCGATCTCCGGGGTGGCCGGCTCTGTTGGCGGGAGAGCCGAGCCGCCCCGGATCGGTAGGGAGGCGGCGCTCGAGCGAGCGGACCCCCCGCCACAGGCGAAAGCGAGCATCGTCGGCGGAGGCGGCGTCTCGATCGCGAGCTTCCCCTTCCAGGTGGCTTTGTATGACCCGCAGGCGGGCTCGCCCGCGGCCGGCTTCTTCTGCGGCGGGGTCATCATCGACGCGACCCACGTGGTTACCGCCGCGCACTGCATCGTCGGCGGTGGAGGCCGGCAGGCGGGTTCCTCGGCCGATGTGGCCGTGCTGGCCGGATCGACTGCGCTTGACGCCCCCGATCCCGGAAGCGTCCGCGACCCGGTGCAGTCGAGCACGTTCGACTCGCGCTACAACCCTGTCAGCAGCGACTACGACGTCGCCCTGCTCACGCTCGCTCGACCGCTGTGGTCGGGTCCGACCGCTCCAAGCGTCAACGGCATCAGCACGATCGCTCCGCTGCCGTTGGACTCGAGCAAAGCCTCCGCCTATGCCAATCCCAACGTGACCCCGGCGGTGATCGCGACCGCCAGCGGTTGGGGGGACGTCAACCCGGCGCCAGGGCACGGCGCCAGCTACCCGACGAGCCTGCAGGCCGTGCGGATGCCACTCGTCTCCGATTCGCTCTGCGAAGAACAGTACGCGGCGATCGAACAGCCGATCACCTCGGGCATGATCTGCGCTGGCGGTGGCAGATCGCATCTGGACACCTGTTATGGCGACAGCGGCGGCCCGCTGGTGGTGGACCAGGACACCCCCGCGCGGCCACCCGGCGACTATGTGCTTGCGGGGCTCGTCGACTTCGGCAACGGCTGCGCCCAGCCTGGCTACGCGGGCGTCTATACGCGCATCGCGAACCCCGAGATCATGCGCTTTCTGAGCTCGGGCATCGGTCATCTGGTCAGGCCGATCGGCTCGCAGGCCAAGCACAGGCGCCACCGCAAGCGCCACCGTCACCGTCATAGCCGCAGGCTGAGCGCTGAGCGCTCCACAGGCTCGCAACCAAGCGCGGGCGCTGCCATTGTTGACGCAAGCCGAGGGCTCGATCGGCTCCCAGACACAGGGGACGCTCGCCGCTCGTGGACATCCGACGGGCCCTCCGGGAGCAGGTCTTCCGCGTCCTCTGGAAGACTGGGATCATGCTCGCGCGCAAAGACGCAGTGGAGGCTCTGTATGGCAACGAGTTCGACCTCGTGGTCGTCGGTGGCGGCATCACCGGCGCGGGGGTCGCGCTGGATGCCGCCACTCGTGGCTACAGCGTCGCGCTGATCGAGCGCGCCGACTACGCGTCGGGGACCTCAAGCCGCTCCAGCAAGCTCGTCCACGGGGGATTGCGCTACTTGCAGCACTTCGATCTGGGCCTCGTGCGGGAGGCGCTGCTCGAGCGCCAGCTGCTGGTGGCGCTCGCCCCGCACCTGGTGCGCCCGCTGCCGTTGGTGGTGCCCGCATTCGAAGGCGCACGCCCCGATCGGCTGATGGGGGTCGGCCTGAATCTTTATGACGTCATGTCAGTCGACCGTGAACGCCTGCGCTCGCGCCGCTCGCGGCGCGGACGCTCCGGCTCCGATCAGCCGGCGGGTGAGTCGGTCGGCGCCGGAGCGAGGACTGCCGTGCTCGAGGAGGGGGAGTCCTGGAGCCCGGAGCGCCATCGCGTGATCTCCGGGGAGGACGTGCTCGAGCTGCTGCCTGCGCTTGCCAGGCGCGAGCCGACCAGCGGCTATCTCTTCTATGACTGTCAGACCGATGACGCGCGTCTGGTGCTGACGGTGCTTGGTGAGGCTGAGCGTTTCGGGGCGGTGTGCGCCAACCGCGTGCACGCGACCGCGCTGCTCGAGCGCGACGGTCGAGCTCGCGGCGTGCAGGTGCTCGACGAGGAGAGCGGCGAGCGCTTCGAGGTGCGCGCCGAGAACGTGGTCAACGCGACCGGGGTGTGGGCCGACGAGCTGCGCCCGCAGGAGCTGTATGACGAGACCGAGCTGCCGGTCATAAGACCGAGCCGCGGAACCCACGTGACCCTGCGCCACGAGGATCTGCCGCTGGTGGGCGGCGCTATCGTGCCGGCCGGCGCGGGCAGGACGATCTTCGCGCTGCCGTGGCTCGGGCGG
>DATHPT010000216.1:0-3690 GCA_035483615.1 Solirubrobacteraceae bacterium
GAGATGGAACGGCTGCTGTTCCGCCACAACACGGCTGTGCTGCTGTGGAACACGCTACGACTCGTTGTGGCAAGCACCTCCCTGTGCCTGCTGATCGGAGTCGGGGCGGCGTGGTGTGTCGAGCGCACCACGATCCCGGGCCGGCGGCTGTGGACGGTCCTGCTCGTGCTGCCTTTGGGGATCCCAGACTTCGTGGTCGGCTTCGGCTGGGTCTCGATCGATCATGGCCTTCATGGATACCTGGCGGCGGTGATGGTCATGACGCTGTCGCTGTATCCACTCGTGTTCCTCCCGGCGGTGGCGGGGCTGGCAGGCGTTGACCCGGCGCTCGAGGAGGTCGCGCGCAGCCTCGGCATGGGTCCCTGGAAGGTGTTCTTCAGGGTGACCCTGCGTCAGATGCTGCCTGCGGTGCTCGGCGGCTGCCTGCTGGTGACTCTCGGCCTGCTGGCGGAGTTCGGGGCGTTTGAGATCCTCCAGTACCAGACGTTCACCGTTGCGATCTTCACGGAGTTCAAGCTTGGATTCGATGCAGCTGCGGCATGCGCTCTGTCGCTCGTGCTCGTAGCGCTCGGCGTGGCTGCGCTCGTGGGCGAGCTCGCGCTCGTTGGACGGGGGCGGCTTGAGCGAATCGGATCCGGCGCGCGGCGCAATGCCCCCAAGGTGGCGCTCGGCGCGTTGACATTGCCCGTGCTTGCCGGCCTGCTCGCCCTTGCGGCGCTGGCCCTCGGAGTGCCTGTCGGAGCCCTTGCCTACTGGTCGATCCGCGGTGGGTCCACGACGTTGCCCTCCGCCTCGATCCTCACCGATGCCGCTCACACCGCCGAGCTCAGCGCTGCCGCGGCGGCACTCTCGACGGCCCTCGCGATCCCTGTGACGATCGCGGCGATGCGATACCGCAACCGCCTCACCATGACGATCGAGCGCCTGGCACTGTTGCCACAGGCGCTTCCGGGCCTCGTGGTCGCGCTCGGGCTCGTGTCGTTCTCGGTGCGCTATGCCCTGCCGCTTTACCAGAGCGCCCTGGAGCTGGTGGTCGCCTACGCGATCCTGTTCCTGCCGCTGGCCGTCGTTGGCGTGCGTGCCGCGCTGGCACTCGCCCCGGTGCGCCTGGAGGAGGTCGCACGCTCGCTTGGGCGCCGTCCCGCCTCGGTCTGGCTGACGGTCACGCTGCCTCTGATCGCCCCGGGGCTCGGCGTGGCGTTCCTGCTGGTGTTCATCTCCTCCTGCACGGAGCTGACGGCGACGCTGCTGCTGCGACCGACCGGCATCAACACGCTGGCCACCCAGTTCTGGGTCTACACCACAGACTTCTCATACGGCGCCGCCGCACCCTATGCGGCTTTGATCGTCGCGATCTCGGCGGTCCCCGCCTATCTGCTCAGCCGCCGGATGGCAGGCATCTCGAGGACAATGCGCCCGTGAGCCAGACGGGCGCGCTCGAAGTCGCGGATCTTTGGAAGGGCTATTCCTCCACGGAGGTGTTGCGGAGCGTCGATCTCGACGTGGCTCCCGGATCGCTGAGCGCCGTGCTCGGGCTGTCCGGTTGCGGCAAGACGACCCTGTTGCGGGTGATCGCCGGCTTCGAGCGAGCCCAACGTGGACGGGTCGCGCTTTCAGGACAGGTCCTCGACGACGGGCGCAACTACATCGCACCGGAGCGGCGGGGCATCGGATACGTACCGCAGGAGGGCGCTCTCTTTCCCCATCTCGATGTGCGGGCGAACGTCGGGTTCGGTCTCTCGCGCGCCGAGCGGCGGGGCGCCACTGTGGGCGAGCTGCTCGAGATGGTGGGGCTGTCCGCGCTCGCGCGACGCATGCCGCACGAGCTCTCGGGCGGCGAGCAGCAGCGCGCGGCGCTGGCCCGCGCGCTCGCCCGGCGGCCGGCCCTGCTGCTGCTCGACGAGCCGTTCTCCTCACTGGACGCAACCCTGCGAGGCGCTGTGCGTGAGGAAGTCAGCGCGCTGCTGCGCCGGCAGGGGACGACGACGGTGCTCGTCACCCACGATCAGGAGGAGGCGCTGTCGCTCGCGGACTCGGTTGCGGTGCTGCGCGACGGGACGATCATTCAGCAGGGAAGTCCCGCGGACATCTACGGTGCGCCCACCGACGCACGCCTGGCCGGCTTCCTCGGCGAGGCCAACCTCATGGAAGCCGTGCTCGAGAACGGGCAGGCGCGAACTTCCCTGGGCACGCTCGAGCTGCGTGGGGGCGCCTCGAGAGCGCCGTCCTCCGTACAGGGGATCGTGGTCGTTCGCCCCGAGCAGTTGCGGGTGAGGGCCGGCACCGATGGCGGCGAAGGCCTGCGCGGCAGGGTCGAGCAGTGTCGCTACTACGGACACGATGCGCTTCTGAGCATCCACCCGGAGGATTCGCCGCTTGCGTCTCCCCTGCTCGCGCGGGTACACGGCGAGGAAGCGCTGGCTGTTGGTACAGATGTAGTGGTGACAGCCACAGGCACAGTCAGCGCGGTCGACGGCGGGGCCTCTCGATGACATCGGGCGGCGAAGCCGCGATCTCCCTCCAGGGTGTGGTCAAGCGCTACGGCCCGATCGTGGCGGTGAACGGCCTCGATCTGGAAGTCCGGCCCGGTGTGTGCTTCGGGCTGCTCGGCCCCAACGGAGCCGGGAAGTCGACCACGATGCGGATGCTCACCGCGCAGACCCTGGCCGACGAGGGAGAGATCTCGGTGCTCGGCTATGAGCTTCCCGGCGAATCCAAGCAGTCGAGGCTGGAGATGGGAGTGGTGCCCCAGCTCGACAACCTGGACGTCGAGCTGACCTGCCGCCAGATCCTCACGGTGTTCGCGCGCCTGTACCGGGTGCCTCGCAACGATCGGCCGGCGGCGGTGCAGCGAGCTCTTGAGATCGCCAATCTCGTTCCGCGGGCGGACACGATCGTGAGAGATCTCTCGGGCGGGATGCGTCGACGGCTGCTGGTGGCGAGGGGGCTGATCCATCAGCCGCGCCTGGTGCTGCTCGACGAGCCCACCGTCGGGCTCGACCCGCAGGTGCGCCAGGAGCTGTGGTCGTTGATCGACGAGCTGCGCAGCAGCGGGGTGACGGCGCTGATGAGCACCCACTACATCGAGGAGGCCGAGCGCCTGGCGGACACGGTGGCGGTGATGAGCCACGGACAGATCATCGCCCAGGGCACACCGGCCGAGCTCGTGCGGGCGCACGCAGGCGAGCAGGTCGTGGAGGTCTACGGGTCGCCACAGCGTCTGGCGGAAGTTGGCGAGCTCGCCACCCAACAGGGCTGGCCCAGCCGTCGCAGTGGGCCGGCGGTGGCGATCATGCGCGCAGAGACCCTGGACGGGTTGGCCCCTGAAGGGGTCCGCCGTCCAGCCAACCTCGAGGACGCATTCGTGGCGCTCACCGGACAGGAGATCGAGTGAGCGCGCCCACGCTTGACCCACCGGGTGGCGCCGGCGCCACCCGCCGCATACGTCGTCTGGAACCGGCGGCGCTGGCTGGTGTGATGAGCCGCGACGTGGCCCTCTTCGGGCGCTACTGGAAGGCGACCACGTTCTCATCGATCGTGCAACCCACGATCTACCTGCTCGCGTTCGGGCTCGGCTTCGGCTCGCTGGTCTCAAGGGTGGGACACGTCGACTACGTCCAGTACGTGGCCACGGGCGTGGTGGCGACCGCGGTGCTGTTCTCCTCGGCGTTTCCGGGCATGTTCAACACG
>DATHPT010000217.1:0-12994 GCA_035483615.1 Solirubrobacteraceae bacterium
TCGCGTTCGGCAAGCCCTTGCTGCTCAGCGACGTGGGTGGCTTTCCCGAGATGGCCGCCACGGGCGCGGCGCGGATCGTCCCTGCCGGCGACGCCCGCGCTCTCGGCGCCGCGTTGCGCGAGCTGCTTGCCGATAGGGCCGCCCTGACCGAAATGTGCGTGAGGGCCAGGGCAGCCGCCGAAGGACGTTACTCCTGGGAGGCGATCGCCCGGGCCCACCTCGACCTCTACAGGCGACTCCTGCAGCAGGCTCCGCGGCGCTAGGGCCCTCGCTCGGACAGAATGCCCGCAGTGAGCACCGCTCTTGAGATCGTGTTCTGGGCGTCGGTCGCCCTGATCGCGTGGACCCAACTCGGCTACGCGCTCGTCGTCGCCGCCCTCGTGCGCATGGTCGCGCCAGCGTCACCCGCCCCACGGGCATCACGAGAACGACCCAATCCCCCCCATCCACACGTGTCCTTGATCGTCGCCGCCCATGACGAGCAGGCGGTGATCGGCGCAAAGGTCGCCAATGCGCTCGCGCTCGACTACCCGCGTGAGCTGCTGCAGCTGATCGTCGCCTGTGACGGCTGCACAGACGCCACCGCCCAGAGTGCGCGCGAAGCCGGCGCGGACCTCGTGCTGGAGCTGGGCCGCGGTGGCAAGATCGCCGCGCAGGACGCCGCCGTGGAGCACGCGCTCGGTGAGATCGTGGCGTTCTCCGACGCCAACGCGCTGTGGGAGCCAGACGCGCTGGGCGAGCTCGTGAGCGCCTTCGAGGACCCGCGCGTCGGCTATGCCTGCGGGCGCGTCCGCTTCCTAAGGGCCTCCCAGCCAGACCTGCCGGCGGGAGCGCAGGCGACCAACCAGGAGGGCGTCTACTGGCGCTACGAGATGGCCCTGCGCGGGCGCGAGTCGCGCCTGCGCTCGATCACAGCCGGCAACGGGGCTATCTACGCCACCCGCCGCGACTCTTACATCGTGGTCGATCCGATCATGGGCCACGACCTGTCGTTCCCCTTCAACATGGTCAAGCGTGGATGGCGCGCCGTGGACGTTCCCAGCGCGCGGGCCACCGAGAAGATGGTGCCCTCGATCGAGGGCGAGTGGCGTCGCAAGCGGCGCATGATGAGCCACACCTGGCCGATCGTGATCCGCGGCGGGATGCTCGCTCCACGCGGCTACACCCCCGGCTACGCGCTGATGATCTTCTCCCACCGTCTGCTGCGCTACCTCACCCCGTTCCTGCACGCGCTCGCCCTGCTCGCAAACCTCGCGCTCGTGGCCGGCGGGGCGGGCCCGCTCTACACGACCACGCTCGTCCTGCAACTCGCACTGCTCGCCGCTGCCGCGCTCGCCGGCCCGCTGCCCGCCCGCCCGCTGCTGGTGGCGCGCTACTACGTGCTCACCTCCGCCTCCCCGGCTGCCGGGCTGTGGGACTGGCTGCGCCACGGCACCGCCGCCTCCTGGCAGGCCGCCGAGGGCACGCGATGAGGCGCGCGCTCGACGTGTCGGTGGGCACGCTCGGGCTGATCCTGGGCGCGCCTTTGATGGCGGCCGCGATGCTCGCGATCCGCCTCGAGTCCCGCGGGCACCCCATCTACAGGCAGCGCCGGGTGGGACTCGACGGGCGGCCCTTCGACCTGCTGAAGCTGCGCACGATGGTCGACGGAGCAGAGACCATCGGGGCTGGGCTGGCCGTCAACGAGAACGATCCGCGGGTCACCCGCGTGGGCGCGCTGCTGCGCCGGACCTCCCTGGATGAGCTGCCAAACCTGCTGAACGTGTTGCGCGGGGAGATGTCGCTGATCGGGCCCCGTCCCACCATTCCGGTGCAGGTCGCCAGCTACACCCAGCGCCAGCGCGGTCGCCTGGCGATCAGGCCCGGGCTCACCGGCTGGGCGCAGGTCAACGGTCGCGCCTCGCTTCCCTGGAGCGAGCGCATCGAGCTCGACCTCTACTACATCGAGCACCGCTCGCTGTGGCTCGACCTGCGTATCCTGTGGCGCACCGTGGCGATCGTGCTCGGCGGCTCGGGCCTCTACAAGGGCCAGACGGGAGGATGGAAGGATGGATGAATCCCGCCCGAACCCGCCCGATCGATCTCCCGCCGGGCCTGCCGATCGTGGCCGTCACCCGGACGGGCCTCCCGCGATCATGCTCACCGGCGTCGGTAAGCGCTATGACATCGTCTCCTGCTTCGCCGCCCTCACCACCGTCGTGGCGGTCGACCCCAACCCGCTTGCTCCCGCCCAGTACGCGGCGCAGGTGCGCGCGAGCGCCCCGCCGATCGATCACCCGGACTACGTGCCCGCCCTGGCGCGCCTCTGCGAGGCCCATGGCGTGGGGTTGTTGCTGCCGCTGACCGACCTCGACATCGAGAAGCTTGCCCATGCGCGAGAAACGTCCCCGTTCGCCCTGCCGGCGCTGGTGCCCTCCACGGAGGTGGCCCGCGCGACCTACGACAAGTACGAGGCCCACCTGCTGCTCGAGCGTCTGGGGCTGCCCTCGCCTCCCACCGTGCTGCCCAACCACGCCGACCTCGACGCGCTCGACTACCCGGTGATGGTCAAGCCACGGCAGGGCTCCGGTGCGCGCTCGATCCATCTGGCCCACGATCCCGCCCAGGCGCGCTTCTTCGTCGAATACGTGCCCGAGCCGACCATGGTGCAGCGCGCGATGGACGGGCCCGAGCTGTCGATCGACTGCCTCGGCGACCTCGACGGGCGTTGCCTGAACGCGATCCCCCGCACGATGCTCGAGTCGCGCGGGGGCGAGTCGATCAAGGGCACCGTGATCGACGATCCCGAGCTCGTGGAGCTGGGACGCAAGGCGATGGAGGCGCTGGCGGTGCGGGGCCCCGCCACGATCCAGGTCTTCCGCGACCCGCAGCTCGGCATCCGCATCACCGACGTCAACACCCGCTTCGGCGGCGCCTTCCCCGCCCCCGCGCTGGCCGCTTGCGCCGGCCACTCCTACCCGGAGCTGATCGTGCGGATGGCGGCGGGCGAGCCGGTAGCCCCTCATGTGGGCGACTACCGCGCGGGGGTCACCTTCACGCGCTACTACTGGCAGCTCGAGCTCGACGAGCGGCTGCAGCCGACCGGCAACGACATCACGAGCGGCGGCGGTCCTCCGCCGCCCAGGCCGCCGGCCCGGTGACCCTCGCCTGCGGATCCACTCCGGGATTCGAGCAACCCTTGGGGTCTTGGCCGGCGAGATGTTTGGAGCAACCCCAGGGTTGAGCCAGCCGAGATGTAACAATTGAGCCAGTGAGCGAGTGCAAGAAATGCGGGTCCCCCTTGCAGGAGGGGCAGGACTGGTGCTTGCAGTGCGGCACAGGCCGTCCCCACAGCCTCGGTGGCGGGCCCGGCTGGCGCACGGGCCTGGCGATCCTCGCCACCACGGCACTGCTCGTCTGCGGCGCGTCCGTAGCGGCCTACGCGGCCCTCAACAAGACCGAACCCAAGACGGTCGTTGCGGCGGTCGGCGTGAAGGCGACCACCACGCCCGTGCCCTCCACGACGACCCCAGGCGCTCCCGGAACCACCACCGCCCCGACCACCACGCCCGTGCCGGGCACGCCCACCACCGTCAAAGGCGCGCCGCCCCAGATCCCCTTGCAGACGCCCACTCCCCAATCCTCGGGCGCCGACAACGAAGCCAACAACGCCCTGTTCCCGCCGGAAACCAAAACCACAAAAACCCCCGCGCCCACGAAAACCATTCCAGAATCGACGAAAAGCGGGAGCGAAACGGGCACGTCCGAAGGCGGGTCCGAAAGCGGCTCCGAAGCGAAATCGGGCTCCGGGGCCGAACCGCCGAGCCCGATCCTGCTCGACACCAACGCGGCGAGCACCTACAACCCCTACGGCTATCCCGCCACTCTGTTCGGCGAACCGAGCCGTGTGATCGACAACGAAGCCAAGACCGCCTGGACCGCTCAGGTACAGGCAGAAGTCGCGCCCAAGATGGCGGAGGGCGTGGTGCTCGACCTGAAGAACGCCCAGAAGCTCGGCAGGGTCACCGTCAAGACAACCACCCCCGGTATCACCGTGGAAGTCTATGGAGCCAATGGCAGCGCCCTGCCCACCTCGATCTCCGATCCGGCCTGGAATCGAATCGTGGGCCTGAAAGTCTTGAAGAAGAAAAGCACCTCCCTGGCTGTGAAAGCAAAGGACAAGGGCTACCGCTTCGTGCTGCTGTGGCTCGCCAAGGCGCCCGCCACTTCGACCGCTGCCAACCCGGGCACCGTCTCCATCAACGAATTCGAACTGTTTCCGCCCAAATAGGGCGAACTCGTAGGGAGCTCTTGGCCGAGCTGGTTCAGGCCGGCCGAGCTGGTTCAGGCGGGTCGAGCTGGTTCAGGCCGGCTTCTTCTTGGCGCGCCGCGGCTTCGCCGCCCACAGCTCGTCCAGGAAGGCGGCGATCTCCTCGGTAAGGCGCTCGGGGCGCAGGCGCAGCTCCACGAGCGAGTCGGCTTCGATCAGGCGCGCGTTGGGAAGCTCTTCGGCGAGCATCCCCGCGTCAGAGAACGGGTGCACCGGGTCACGCCGGTGGCCGAGTACCAGCGTGGGCGTCCTGAACGCGCGCCTTTCGTTGCGGTGGGGGGCGATGCGCCCGAAGAACAAGCCCTGCAACAGCGCCCCGCCCGGGCCCGGGTCCTGACGCACGAGGTCGAGCAGCACGTTCCCGTAGTAGGGCAGCAACCGCCGCGGCACGGCCCTGGCGACGCTTGCCACACGCTTCATCACCGGCTCGCCGAACGTGAGCGCCACCAGGATCGGCGTGAACGTCAGCGCCGAGGCCAGCAGGCCGTTGTCGAGCACCGGCATCTCGATGACCATCCCGCGCAGGCGCTCCGGCGCGGTCGCCGCCACCTGCAGCGCCGTGTTGGCGCCGAGGGAGGTTCCCATCACCACGGCCTCGGGGATCTCCAGATGGTCCATCAGAGCCACCAGCTGCTCGCCGAAGGAGTACATCGAATAGCGCCACATGTCCCGCGGACGATCCGATTCGCCATGGCCGAGCAGGTCCACCGTTATCACGTGATTGCCCCTTGCCGCCAGGTCTTCGGCGAGTGGACGGTCCATCTTCTGGGAGAGCAGCAGACCGTGCACGAGGATCACCGGGCGCTTGGAGGCGGCGGTGCGCCGCGCCGTCTTGCCACGCTTGCCTGCGCTCGTCAGCGCCGCGAGCCCGGCCCCGAACTCGGTGTAGGCGATGCGCTGACCGTGAAAACTGAACGACGCCACCCCCAAAGCCTACTGGCCGCAGGGGCCGTCCTGCCCGCGCGCCATCCGTGCCTGAGCGGTCTGCCCACGCATCGTCCGCGCCCGCTCCGCCATCCCTGCTTGCGGACACATCCGTCTGGCATGTTGGGCGGTCCCGCGGGCCCCCCGCCCGCGTGACCTCCCGTACTCGGACCCGGACGAAGCCGTGGATCGCCCGGGTCCGGTCCCCTCTCCGGGGTCATCCGTGCGAACTAGCAGATGACCTGCAGGTTGAAACCCAGTGCGAGCGCAGAAGGTGCGGTTATTTCCGCAACGTTCGCATTGCCTGTGCTGACCGCCACCCCGATCGATCCCGTCGTGAGCGCCGCGCCCACCGGCGAGGCCGTCAGAGAGCACTTGGAGATGGCCGTGTTGAACGTGACCGTGTAGGTCTTTTCACCCGTCTGCGAGGCACCCGTCGCACCGCGGTTGGCGCCGAGCGTGCCGGTCTGGGTGACCACCGCGAACAGGAGCTGGCTCGTCTGGGCGAAGCTCGACGCCTGCGTGGCGGGCACGAAGTCCTTCGCCTGCTTGCCTTCGAGGAAATTGGCGTTGAAGCCCGTCGCCACCCCGGTTGCGTTGGTTGTCAGAGGCGCTCCGGTTTTGTTGGAGAGGATGATCGAGCCGCCAACCTTGCCGGAGGCGATGAACTCGAAGGCGTTGCCGCTGTTGAGGTTGTTGGCCTCGATGCACGCATTACCGCCAGAGGCGCTGCGGCAGCCATAGATCGCTCCGCCTCCGCTGCCCTTGTTGGACTGACGCGTGCCGAAGCTCGAGTTGGAGGCGATGATCTCCGTTTCCCCTGTGTAGTTGAGCCCGCTCGCCGGGTTGCGTGTCCCGCCCCGCAGGGCTCCGCCCGAGCCGGAGCCGAGCGCGAGCGATGCGGCGATCAGCCCCGCCACACTCGCGCCGGCGACGAGCGCCGTCACGCGCGCGCTGCGGCTCAGTGGGGCGCCGGATCGCGACGCGCCCAGCCAGGCGGCGAGCGGTGATCGGCGAGCAGTTGTCTCTTTGGAGTTGGAAAGGCGCTTGTGAAGCACGGGAGGTACCTCCTCGATTGGGAGCTTTGCCGGTCCCAACCGATCAGGACCGCGAGAGTCGCGCTAGCTTTGACGGACACGACCGACCACGGCCGGACAGACCGACCACAGCAGGAGGGACACCGAGATGGCCAAGCAGCCCCGTATCCTCGCCGGGCAGACCGCGGCCATCACCGGCGCGGCGCGCGGGATCGGCAAGGCGACAGCCCAGGCGCTCCTGCGTCAGGGCATGAAGGTCGCGATCGGCGACCTGGACTTCGCCGCCGCCCAGCAGACCGCCTCAGAGCTCGGCACCAGCACCGTGGCGCTGCCGCTGGACGTCACCGACCGCGCCTCGTTCACAGCGTTCCTGGACCGCGCCGAAGAGCAGCTGGGGCCGGTGGACGTGCTCGTCAACAACGCCGGGATCATGCAGATCGGGCGCTTCGTCGACGAGGACGACCTGACGGCCAGGCGCATGGTCGACATCAACATCCACGGCGTGATCCTCGGCGTGAAGCTGGCGCTCGAGCGGATGGTCCCGCGTGACCGCGGCCACATCGTGAACATCTCCTCACAGGCCGGCAAGTACGGCTCGCCCGGCGGCGCCACCTATTCTGCCACCAAGCACGCGGTCGTCGGCCTGACCGAGGCCGTGCGCGGCGAGCTGCACCTGATGAAAGCCGGCATCGACGTCAGCTATGTGATGCCGTTCGTCGTCAACACCGAACTCGGCTCCGGTCTCGGCGACGCACGCGGGCTGAAGAGCCTGCAACCCACCGACGTCGCGGACGCGATCGTGGAGGCGCTGCAGCACGGGATCGTGGACGTGTGGGTGCCGAAGTCCTCCAAGCGCACCAACACGCTCGGCGCGCTGCTGCCGAGGACCCTCTCGGAGGGCATGGCGCGCGCCATGAAGGCCGACAAGGTGCTCGCGGGCGCCGACGTCGGCGCCCGTCGCGGCTACGAGCTGCGCGCGTCGCACTCCGAGCCGGGCCTCGAGCCGGCGCCCGAGACGCCACAGCTCACCGACGGCTCAGCCGGCGGCTAGCCACTCGGCGATCTGGCGCCCGATCTCCGCTCCCGCGTCCTCCTGCAGGAAGTGCGAGGCGTTCTCGATCACCCGCGGTGCCTCGCGACCGATCGCCTCGGCGAAGCGCTCGCCGGTGGCGAGCGGCAGCACCGGATCCGAGTCGGCCCACAGCATCAGCGTCGGGCGTCTGTCCTCGCTCAGCGCCTCGAGCACGCGCTGGCCGGCGGCCGCTCCGGGAGCCTCGGGCGTGCGCGGGATCATCAGGGGGAAGGCGCGCGCGCCCGCCTTGGAGGCGACGCTCGGATAGGGCGCTTCGTAGGCGGCGATCACCTCCTCGCCCGGGTCGCTCTTGCAGGCGCCGCGCACGAGGAAGCCGACCGGCAGATCCTCGGTGCGCTCGACGAAATCGCGAAACGCCACCCACGCGTCGGTCATGCGCTGGTTGCCGGTGAACAGCCCCGTGTCGAGGATCACCAGCCGCTCGAACCGCTCGGGGTGCTCGAGCGCGAGTCGCAATCCGATCGGGCCGCCCCAGTCGTGCACCACCATCGTGGCGCCGCGCACGTCCAGCTGCTCGATCAGCGGGGCGATCGCCTCGACGTGGCGGTCATAGGAGTACCAGCCGATGTCCACCGGCTTGTCCGAGCGCCCGAAGCCCGGCAGATCCGGCGCGATGCAGCGAAAGCCGGCGTCGCGCACCGGCGCGATCACCTTGCGCCACAAAAACGACCAGGTGGGCTCGCCGTGCATGAACACGACCGGGGCGCCGTCGCCCTCGTCGATGTGGGCCAGCCGCAGGCCATCCTGCTCGCGATAGTGCGCCTTGAACGGAAAGTCAGGTAGACCTTCAAGCAGCTCGTCCGGAGTTCGCACCGCGTCGGTCATCGGCGAGAGAGCATATCCACCGGGCGATCGGTTAGGCTCGCGCGCGGAATGCATGCAGCGATCGTCCACTTCGCACCGGTCCTGGCGGCCGAGAAGAGCAAGGTGCCGTTCTACATCGCGGGCGGTGTGCTCGTGGCATGGGCGCTGCTGCTCTCGATGGGCATCGGGATGCGCAATCCGAGCTTTCCGGCCACCCTGGGCGCCGAGCGCGGCGTGATGGCGATCTCGGCAGTGCTGGTGCTCGCCGCGGTCTCGATGGCCGTGGTCACTTCGGGCGGCTCGACCGAGAAGGCGACCGCCGCCCCGATCACCAAGACAGGTCGCGAAGCCGCCTCCGGCTCCGGGACCACCTCGCTGAAGGAGGAAGCCGACCCCCAGGGACAGCTGCGCTACACCACGAGGAATCTCGCCACGAATGCCGGCACCGTGACGTTCAACTTCACCAATGCCTCGCCACTGCCCCACAACATGACAATCGCGCAGGGCACCAAGGTGCTCGGCGCCACCCCCACCTTCCAAGGCGGCACGAAGACGCTGACGCTGAAACTGGCGCCGGGGACCTACACGTTCTACTGCTCGGTTCCCGGGCATCGCGCCGCCGGCATGGAAGGCAAGCTCACCGTCCAATAAGGAGGACCGGATGAAGCTCTACGTCTGCTACGGACTGTTCAAGTCGCCCCGCCCCGGAGGGCATCCCTGTCGTAACGCGCACGAGGCGCTGCAGGAGGCGGGCTATGACCCCCAGGTCGTGAAGTCCTATGGACTGGGCGTCCTGCCGAAAGCCTTCAACATGACCAAAGGCCGCCAGGAGGTCGAGCGTCTGACAGGCAACCGCATGGTGCCGACGCTGGTGCTCGACGACGGCACGGTGGTTGACGGCTCGGGGAAGATCACCGCCTGGGCCCAGGCCCACCCGGCCGCGGCCTAGCCGCAATCAAGGCGCCCGCCGCGCCCGCAATACTTCGCCTCGTGGAAGAGCGCCCGCCTGCCCGTCCCCTCGGGTTCAGGCGCTCTTCAGATCTACGAACCGGAAGGGACCCGCGATGGATGTACTTGCCAGGATTGACGAGGCCAGGCGTGAATGCGACGTGCTGGAGCATCCCTTCTACCAGCGCTGGAGCGCCGGCGAGCTGAGCGCCGACGAGCTCGGCTTCTACGCGGGCGAGTACCGCCACGCGGTGACGGCGCTCGCGCAGGCGTCCGACAGCGCTGCCGCCAAGGTGGGGGAGACCCATCGCCCAGGACTCGAGCGTCACGCCGCCGAGGAGCGCAGCCACATCGAGCTGTGGGACGAGTTCGCCGCGGTCGCGAGCGACGAAGCACCGGCGCGCGCGCCGCTGGGCGAGACCGAGCAGTGCGCCCAGGCATGGACAGCCGGCGATGACGCGCTCGAGCACCTGGCGGTGCTGTATGCGATCGAGGCGAGCCAGCCCGAGATCGCCAAGACCAAGCTCGAAGGTCTCATCGAGCGCTACGGGTACAGCCCCGAAGGGCCTGCCGTCGAGTATTTCGAGCTGCACGCCACGCTCGACCTCGAGCACGCCCGCCAGGCCCGTGAGCTGATCGAGCAGCTGATGAGCGCCGAGCCGGACGAGGCTCAGGCACAGGCCGAGCGGATGCTCGCGCGCGCGAAGGACGCTCTGCAGGGCAACTGGGCGCTGCTGGACGGAGTGGACGCGCGGTTCACGCACGCCGGCTGAGCGGGTAGGGCTTGGGCGCCGCGCGGGCGCCTGCTGGACATAGCTGGGCACTGAGCACCGGGCATGCGCCCGGTGCTTTGCTTTTCAGGGGCAGTTGTATACGGACCTGCGCCTGTCGATCAGTGCAACTGCTTGAGCGGCCTCAAGGGGGGTTGACTTTTTGTTGGCCCTCGGGTATAACGTTGTTCACGTCTTGGCATCCCCCTCTGGGGATTCAGGATAAATAGATCGGGTTGGGTGTCTCCACGTGTGGAGGATTCTCAGCGCTGACACAAGTGGTTTTCTTGGGAGAGAAACCGGGTCGCTTCTATGAGGGAGTTGTATTTCGCGTGCAGTTTTCAGGCATGAACGTGAATGAGAGCCCGTGGGCCTCTGGCGAGTCCGTAATAGGACGCGTCAGCGTCGCTGACGCGTCTCTCTCTCTCTCTCTCTCTCTCTCTCTGCGCCGGTCTCCGCCTAAGCTGTAAGCAGCCGCTTTCGCCGTTTTCGCGCAGGCCTCGATTCCCCACGCAGGGAAGGGCAAGCGACGGCAATAAGAGCTACGTCGATACGGCGTCGCTCTCGATCGCTCCTGCCAATTGGGACTTTCGTCGTTCTCCTCCATATAGCTCTTCGAAGAGAGGATGGGTGTAATGGCTGCTCGCTCCGTGGCCTTGGTTTCGCTGTGCTCCTTGGCCCTTGTGCTGTCGTTGATGAGCACTCCCATAGCTGTCGCCGCGCCTCCAGTAGTGGAAGAAGAGTCTGTGCTCGACGTGGCCGGTATGAGCGCGACGTTGCAGGCACGGATTGGCCTCGAAGGCCAAGCAACCGAATATCGCTTTGAATACGGGCCCAGCGCCTCCTATGGCTCTGCGCTTCCCACGCCCAATGGTCTCCTGATTGCGAGCCCGGGCACCGTGACGGGACACCCGCAAGACCTTCAGCCAGCCACGACTTATCACTTCCGCATAGTCGCCATCGCCGTTGCCACGCACGAAGTCATCTATGGCGCCGATAAGACGTTCACCACCCAGCCAGTGGGCAGCGGATTCGCCCTGCAGGATATGCGCAGCTGGGAAATGGTCTCTCCGCCGAACAAGCACGGAGGACGAATCGAACCTCTTCTCTACTGGGCCACTCAAGCCGCCGAGGATGGCTCGGCGATCACATATCACGCAAATGGACCGGTCGAAGCAGCCCCGCCGAGCAACGAGCTGCTCGATGCACAGGTTCTCTCCAAGCGGGGACCCGAAGGATGGTCCTCGCAGGACATATCAACTCCTCACGATGAAGTAACAGGCCAGAAGACGGTGACGGAGTACAAGCTCTTCTCAGCCGATCTCTCTCTTGCGCTGGTCGAACCGTGGGGGGAAACACCACTCACGCAGGATGCGTCTGGGGAAAGCGCCTATATGCGAGATGATGCCGATGGGAGTTATCGCTTGCTGCCCCGAGGCTCCTCTTTCCTCGGCGCCTCCCTGGATCTGAGCCACGTGGTCGTAACTGCGGAAGGACCCTCCGGACTCGGCTTGTACGAGCTGAGTGGAGAGAATATGGAACCTGTCAGCATTCTGCCCGAGAGCACGACTCTAATCGACGGAGAACTTGGCGATTCGGACAAGAACGTCAAGAGCGCCGTCTCGCGCGACGGTTCAAGGGTCTTCTGGTCAGACGGCAGAGGAGGGGCAAGCAACCTCTACGTCAGAGACATGAGGATGGGCGAAACTCTGCAGGTCAACGCGCTTCAGGGCGGTTCTGTTGAACCTGGTCAGGGTGGAAGTGGAGCGCACTTTCTTGCCGCGAGCAGTGATGGTTCGAAAGTCTTCTTCACTGATGCGTCGAGATTGACGGCGGACTCCACCGCATCGCCTGAAAAGAACGATCTCTATGAGTTTGACGTCAGTGACAGAGAAGGCAGGTTGACCGGAGATCTCAGAGACCTCACGATTGACCACAACGGAGGGGAAGCGGCCAACGTGCAGGGGGTGTTGCCCGGGATAAGCGAAGACGGCTCCTATGTCTACTTTGTGGCCGATGGCGTACTTGCACCGGGTGCCTCGCCTGGTACGTGTGAAAACTTGGTTGAGCCGGCGAGCTGCAATCTCTATGTCTCTCACGACGGGACAGTCACATTCATCTCCATGCTCTCTTCCGGTGAAGACCTGACAGATTGGGAACCGCAGCTGGACGACTTCACGAAACTGACATCGCGTGTTTCCTCCAACGGCCGTTATATCGCATTCATGTCGAGCGCCAGTCTCACCGGTTACGACAATCGTGACGCCAGCAGCAGCGCGCCGGACGAGGAGGTGTATATATTCGACGCAGGCGCTGATCGATTGGTCTGCGCCTCATGCGATCCGACGGGTGCACGTCCAGCAGGGATGTTCGACACAGGATCGGATGGAGCGGGGCGGCTGGTCGATCGCCGCACTACCTTCAATGACCGCTGGCTTGCGGCGCTCATACCCGGGTGGACGACTGGCTTCGCCACGCCCGATTTCTATCAGTCCCGCTACCTCTCTGATGCTGGACGCCTCTTCTTCGACAGCGTCGATGCACTTGTCCCGCAGGACATCAACGGGACCGCAGATGTATACGAGTACGAGCCTGAAGGGACGGGTAGCTGTGCTGCGTCGAGCTCCACGTTCAGCGGACGGACGGCCGGATGCGTTTCACTCATCTCGTCGGGTGCTTCTGCAGGAGAATCAACCTTCCTCGACGCCAGCGCCAGCGGCGATGATGCCTTTTTTCTGACGGATAGCCAATTGGTCTCCCAAGACCTGGATACGAGTCTCGACGTATATGACGCGCGCACGTGCACATCAGTGGAGCCATGTCCGGCAGCCCCAGTCCCATTGCCGCCGTGCTCCACCAGCGACTCGTGCAAGGCCGCCCCGACGGCACAGCCGGCTATTTTCGGATTGCCCGCGAGCGCCACCTTCTCAGGAGTAGGAAATATCGGTGCCGTCTCATCGAAATCGGTCGCTGCTCGCAAGAGGAAGTCAAAGCCAAAGGCGCGGAGCAAAGCCAGGAAGCACAAGCACAAGCGAGCTGGCAAGCCCAAGAAGGCAAAGAGGCTTCACGGCGTCCACGGGACAAAGAAGGGTGACAGGTGAAAGTGATG
>DATHPT010000218.1:0-8150 GCA_035483615.1 Solirubrobacteraceae bacterium
CTCGAACTGGAGGGGCCATACAACCCCGGTCTGACAGCGGCGCGGGTACCGGTCGACGCGGCCAACTACTCCGGTTCGAACCTCGACCCCGAAATCTCACAGGCCAACGCCTGGATCCAGGCCCATCGGATCGCGGCCGTGCGTCACCTGTCGCCGAGCGTCGTGGACGGGCTGATCTCCAAGTACACGAGCGGGCGCGGCCTGGGCTTCTCCGGCGAGCGAGGAGTGAACGTGCTCGAGCTGAATCTGGCCCTCGACCGCCTGACCGGAGGAGGACGCTGATGCCCGCCCCGATCCCCGCCACCCACGAACGCCAGGCGATCTCCCTGTTCCAACGCGACATCGTCTGGCGCGCGTTGATCGACAGCTTCAAGAAGCTCGACCCGCGTGTGCAGATCCGCAACCCCGTGATGTTCGTGGTGGAGATCGGCTCTGTCATAACGACCGTCACCTGGCTGATCCAGGCGTTCGGCGGCAAGCCCCTCGGAGGCGGCCACGAGCCCGCCTGGTACACGTTCACGATCGCATTCTGGCTGTGGTTGACGGTCGTGTTCGCCAACATGGCCGAGGCGTTCGCCGAGGGTCGTGGCCGTGCGCAGGCCGACACGCTGCGCGCGATGCGCAAGGAGACGGTCGCGACGATGCGCGACGGCACGACCAAGGCAGCCTCCGAGCTGACGCGCGGCGATCTGGTGGTCGTCTCCGCGGGGGATTTGATCCCAGGCGACGGCACGGTCATCGAGGGCATCGCGACGGTCGACGAGTCCGCGATCACGGGCGAGTCCGCCCCGGTGATTCGCGAGTCCGGCGGCGATCGCAGCGCCGTGACGGGCGGCACGCGCGTGACCTCAGACGAGATCGTCGTGGAAATCACGCAGGAGCCCGGGCACTCCTTCCTGGACCGCATGATCGCGCTGGTCGAGGGCGCCGAGCGGCGCAAGACGCCGAACGAGATCGCGCTGAACATCCTGCTTGCGGCGCTGACGCTGATCTTCATGATCGTCGTGGCGACGCTGCGTCCCTTCGGCCTGTTCGCCGGCACCTCGATCTCCGAGACCACGCTGATCGCACTGCTGGTCGCGCTGATCCCCACGACGATCGGCGCGCTGCTGTCGGCGATCGGCATTGCGGGCATGGACCGCCTCGTGCGCCGTAACGTGCTTGCGCTCTCCGGCCGCGCGGTGGAGGCCTCCGGCGACGTGGACGTGCTGCTGCTCGACAAGACCGGAACCATCACGATCGGCAACCGGCTGGCGTCGGAGTTCATACCGATGCCGGGGGTGCCCGAGTCCGAGCTGGCCGAGGTCGCGCAGCTCTCCTCGCTCGCCGACGAGACTCCCGAGGGCCGCTCGATCGTGGTGCTGGCCAAGCAATACGGCATCCGCGAGCACGACATGACCTCATTGCACGCGGAGTTCGTGCCGTTCACCGCGCAGACCCGGATGAGCGGCGTCGACGTCGACGGCCGGCGGCTGCGCAAGGGCGCCGGCGACGCGATCGTCGAGCTCGTCAAGGGCGAAGGGGGCTCCCCGCCGCCCGAGCTGCAGGCCCAGCTCGACCGGATCGGTCGCGAGGGGGGCACGCCGCTTGCGGTCTCACGCGACAACCAGGTGCTCGGCGTCGTCTACCTCAAGGACACGATCAAGGAGGGGATGCGCGTCCGCTTCGACCAGTTGCGGGCGATGGGAATCAAGACCGTGATGGTGACCGGCGACAACCGTCTGACCGCGGCCAAGATCGCCGAAGAGTCCGGCGTGGACGACTTCCTCGCCGAAGCGACGCCGGAGCGCAAGTTGGCGCTGATCCGCGAGCAGCAGGAGGATGGACGGCTGGTGGCGATGACCGGGGACGGCACCAACGACGCGCCCGCGCTCGCGCAGGCCGACGTGGGAGTGGCGATGAACACCGGCACCCAGGCCGCGCGAGAGGCCGGGAACATGGTCGACCTCGACTCCAACCCGACGAAGCTGATCGAGATCGTCGAGGTCGGCAAGCAGCTATTGATCACCCGCGGCGCCCTCACTACCTTCTCGATCGCCAACGACGTCGCCAAGTATTTCGCGATCCTGCCCGCAATCTTCGTGACGACGTACGCAACCAGCGTTGGCGGCAAGGGCCCGCTGCACGTGCTCAACATCATGAATCTCGGCACGCCCCAGTCGGCGATCGTCTCGGCCGTCATCTTCAACGCGATCGTGATCCCGCTGCTGATCCCGCTGTCGCTGCGCGGGGTGCGCTACCGGCCGATCGGCGCCAGCGCGCTCTTGCGCCGCAACCTCTTGATCTACGGTCTCGGAGGGATCGTCGCTCCGTTCATCGGCATCAAGCTGATCGACCTGATCGTGCACAACCTGCTTGGGGGTTAGGTTGTCTGTGTGATCGATGACCACAACGCCTCGGGCGGCTCCGGATCGAGCCGGGCGGGAACCCCGTGGAGCGAGCTGCGCTCAGCAGAGGAGGGAGCGGGCGCACACCCGTCGCGAAGCGCTCAGGGTCGCCTGAAGGTCTTCATCGGCATGGCCGCCGGAGTCGGAAAGACCTACCGCATGTTGCAAGAGGGTCGCGTGGAAGCCGAAGCCGGGCGCGACGTTGCAATCGGATATCTGGAGCCACACGGTCGCGAGGAGACGACCGCCCAGGCTCAGGGACTGGAGGTGATACAGCCACGTCTGGTCGACTATCGAGGCACCCCGCTCACCGAGATGGACCTGCCGGCGGTGCTGGCCCGCAAACCCGAGCTGTGCCTGATCGACGAGCTCGCGCACACCAACGCGCCGGGCTTGGAGCACGAGAAGCGCTACGAAGACGTGCAGAGCGTGCTTGCCGCCGGCATCGACGTCTATTCGACCGTCAACGTGCAGCATCTGGAGAGCCTTAACGATCAGATCACCCAACTGACAGGCACGCGCGTCCGCGAGACGATCCCCGACGAAGCGCTCGCGAGCGCGGAGGAGGTCGTGCTGATCGACCTCACGCCCGAGGCGCTGATCGAGCGACTGCGCGCTGGCAAGGTGTACCCGCGCGAGCGCGTGCCCGCGGCGCTCAACAACTTCTTCAAGATCGAGAACCTTTCGGCGCTGCGCGAGACGGCGCTGCGCCACGTCGCCGAGGGCGTTGAGATCAAGCGCCTTGCGCCCGACCCGGTGGTACTACGCCGCGAGGAAGGGCTCGCCGCACCGGGGGTCGCGCCTCAGCAGATCGCCGAGCGACTACTTGCGCTGGTTGCGCTCGTCCCGCATTCGCAAAGGATCGTGCGACGAGCCTCGCGCTCCGCGGAACGGCTCGGGGCGCGTCTGGACGTGCTCGTGGTGCGTCCGCCGGGCAGGGCGCCCAGCGCCTCAGACCGCGAGCAGCTGGAGGCGTTGCGCCGCCTGACCGCGATGCTCGGGGCGCGCCTGCTGGTGGAGGAGGGAGAGGACGTGGCTGCTGTCGCGATCGCCACGGCCCACAACCTGGGGAGCACCTACGTGCTGATGGGCGCCCCGGCGCCGCGTCGAGGGCTCAAGCGCTTCAGGGAGCCGCTGGTGATGCGCCTGCTGGAGGGGCTGCCGGGCATCGATGTGCGCGTGATCGCCGATCCCACCAGGCGCGAGGAGGTTCCCGCCGATCGATCGTGAAAGATTGTTGGCGCAGCGCAACGTCTCCCCCCATAGGCTGTTGCAATGAACATGCTCAGACACCTTCGCCCACACACATTCCTGCTCGCACTGCTCCTCAGCGGCGCGCTGCTTCTTGCCGCAACGACAGCTTTTGCCGGTTCTGGAAGCCGGCCGCTCCCAGCCTCCTCCAAGGCCTCCGCTCACGATGCCTCCTCCTACCTGACCGGGATCGGAGACGAGCAGACTGAGATGTTCACAAACCCGTTGTGGCAGCAGCTGCACACGAAAATCGCGCGCTACATCGCGCCGTACGACGCCGCCGTGCGTCCCTACTCGCTGCAGTTGGCAAGGGCCTGGATCGGGGCGGCCGAAGCGGCCCATCAGCAGGTGCTGGTCGCCTTCTACCACTCCGAGTACACGCCCACGAAGATGCCGAGCATCGGCGGCTATCAGGCCGATGTGCAGAAGTTCATCAAGCTGTTCCCGAAAGTCCGTCAGTACCAGCCGTGGAACGAGGCCAATCGGGGCAACCTGGCGAAAATGTTCGACTCGCCCTCGGCGGTGTCCTCCGCCAAGTATTACAAGGCCTTGAAGTCGGTCTGCAAGGGCTGCACGGTCCTCGGCCTGGACATCCTCGACTCGGCGAACGTCAGCCCCAGCCTGCGCTACATCGCCGAGTTCAAGCGCGAGATACATCGCCTGAAAACAGCGATGCCGAGCGTGTGGGGTCTGCACAACTACTCGGACACCAATCGCTTCTCGAGTTCGCGCACACGTGCGATCCTCGCGTCGGTGCCGGGGCAGGTGTGGCTGACCGAGACCGGCGGGATCGTGCAGTTCGGCGGAGCCTTCCCCAACAAGAAAGGCTCGGGTCTCACCCGCGCTGCGAAGGCGCTGTCCTACATGTTCAAAATTGCCTCGTCCAACCCGCGTATAAGGCGCCTCTACATCTTCCAGTGGTCGGGCGCCACCGGCACGGCGCGCTTCGACGCGGGTCTCACCGATTCGCACTTCAACCCGCGGCCGGGCTATGTGGTCGTGTGCGAGCACCTGCACGCAGCCAAATGCAAGGTCAAAGTAAGTAAAAGCTGAGAGAGCCGGGCGGGCTGTGTCCGCACTGCGCCTGGTCTGAGTCCGTGGACTGTCAGCCGCCGGCGACCGGCCGGGGCCGCTCTGCCCCACCGGCCGCCAGACGGGCGATCAGCAAGCCGAGCAGGCCGGCGAGCGCGGCGATCGGGGCGAGCGTGCGCAGCGGGTAGTCGCCGAAGCCCTTGTGCAGGGCGGTGTCATCGCCGGCGCCGACGATCGAGAGCAGACCGCGGTGGTCGATCCCGAGCACTGTGGGGCCGACCACGGCAAACAGGCACCAGCCGGCGAGCACCAGCACCCCGGCAATCAGCGACATGCGGGAGATGCGCGTGCGGGCTGTGGCAAGTGTGGCGAGCAGCACCGCGCCGCCGGCTGCCAGGAAGAAGGGCCAGACCCCGCCCCAGCCACGACCGAGCCCGAAGGCGCTTGCGATCGTCGGCTGGAAGAAGCCCTGGCGCAGGTAGCGCGCCCACACGATCGCCTCGGTCTCATAGCCGATCAGCGGATGGGTGATTGTGGCCACGATAGTCGTCGTCAGCGAGACGCCTGCCAGTGCGATCGTCGGGCCGGGATAGCGCTTCAATGCGATCCCGATCGGCAGCGCCAGGAACGGCAGCATCGTCATCAGGAAGCGCGGACCCATGAAGCCGCCGCCGAACGGCAGGTAATAGCCGGAGTTGTAGCCCACGTAACAGATGCAGACACCCGTGATCGTCAACGCCTCGGCGCGCTTGCCGCGCCGGTAGAGCAGCCAGGTGCCGATCGCGCCCATCGCGAGCACCGGTGAGATCGTCAACAGGCCGCGCGAGTCCAGCAGCAACGTCGCCAGCACCTTCGGGTTCGGCAGGCCGATCCCGAAGAAGCCTTTCTGCTGGCGCGGGATATTCGAGTAGGCCAGGTGCGTCCACGAGTGAAAGGCGTAGTGGTTGTAGAGCAGCAGCGGCACGATCCCGATCAGGCCGCCCAGCACATAGGCGCCGGCGCGAGGAAGCACGCCCCGCAGAGTCAACGAGTCGCGGCGCGAGAGCAGGTAGAGACCGAGCACGAGCGCCACGAAGAACAAGGGGTACTCCGAGGCGCCGGCATAGCCGACGAGCAGACCGGCGACTCCGAGCAGCCACGGATTGGGCGGACCGTCACGCTCCCACAGCATCAACGCGAACGCCGCGAAGCCGAGGAACGCTGTGAACACGTGCGAGAACAGCAGCGTCGACAACGGCAGCGTGAGCGTTCCGAGTCCGAGGATCACCGCGGTCGCGGCTCCATAGCCCGGTTGCAGACGCTCGGCGATGTGGCCGACGAGCAGCAGCAGCAGCAGCCCTGGCAGCACATTCGCCCACAGCCCGATGAAATAGATCATCTCGTCTTCCCCGCGCTGCGCTTGAGAGGAGCGCGCCACCCGTTCGGCGCCAAGCGCTTTCAGGACGTCATAGAAAGGCAGCGCGAACAGCGCCAGTCCAGGTGCCCTGGCCGAATACCAGTGACCCTTGTAGAAAGCCTTGTCACCGGTGTTTTCCTGGTACTGGTCGATCGTGGTGCGATCCCGGTCCAGCGAGCGGATCAGGTCGTAGTGGGAGGTCTGATTCCAGGAGAAGCTTTGGATCACGGTGGCGTAGGTGACGCCCACCATCAGGATCGCGGCGAGCGCCAGGTTGCGCTTCGTGAGCACTCGCGCAATCCGAGGCCTGGCACGGCTCGCGCTTGTGGCGCCAGTGGCATGGGCGCTGAGGGTGCTCATCGTCGTCTCAGGTCTTCGTCGCGGATCACTGATTGGTTCCGTGCAACGCGCTGGGCCCCGGCCCGATCTCGTAGATCACAAGCGATCCGACTCTGCGCCGGGTGATGCCAAGCCCGGCGATCGGCTTGAGAGCCGCTGCCTGCAGATCGGGTGGCTCGGGGATCTCTGGAAGCTTGATGCCGGGCAACGTCGGCATCACCGTGTGCAGAACCACGGTCTTCACTCCGTAGTAGCGCAGCTTCTCCACGCTGGCGCGATCGGGGAAGCCGCTCATGCCGCCACGCAGATCGTCCACGAGCGGCATGTCGAAGGTGCTGTTGCCCACCGGGATCTTGTAGAAGCCGTTGGTGGAGAAATACTGCCACAGGCGATCGGCTGCGCCGTCGGTCGGCAGATCCATCACCGGCCCGGGCAGGCCGATCTCGGCGCTCGCCGGTTGCGGGACGACAGGATGACCGAGGTGCCCTGCACCCTCTCCGACCAGACCGATCACGAGCACTGCGCCCACGACCGCGACCATACGGGCGCCCCCGCGCGGGCCGAGGCCCGCGCCCCAGGCACGCGCCAGCTCGGCCAGCCGCCAGCCACCGGCCGCCGCGAGCATCGCCAGGAACAGGGTGGCAAGCGTGAAGACGCGGCCGGGCACGCGCACGCCGTCCCAACCCGGCGCGTAGTTGTACAGCAGCCGGTACGGATAGCCCGCGCCGGTCAGCCCGAGGCCGAGCGCCAGGACCGAGCAGACGACCACCCCGCAGACCAGCCCGATGCGCAATCGGCGCGTGTAGATCGAGGAAACAAGCCCAATCAGGGCGAGCACCGCGATCAGCGCGCCAGGAAAGTACACGTCCTCGTTCTTGGAGTGCACGTGCGCTCGAGCGCCGGCGGTGAGCCCACCCCACACGCGGTTCTCCGAGGAGGCAGACAGGAACGCCCACGGGCCCGAGGAGTAGTTCTTGACTTCCTTGAGCGTGCGTTTCGCCGTCGGGTACTCGGCCGCCACCTTCAGATAGGGGCGGGCCTCATAGACAGTGATGAGACCACACAGCGCGATGCCGATGCAGCTGACCGCGACCAGCCGGCGTGGAAGGGCCGGCCGTCCGGCCCGCAGCCACCAGACGACGGCGATCACGGCGATCACCGTCAGCAGATAGGCGAGCTGCAGTCCGAGCGTGAAGCCGAGGCTGACCTGCCAGGCGGCCACGACCCAGCCCGCGAGGATCAGCTTGCGGGATCCGCGCCGGTAGCCGCGCAGCAGCAGGAACAGCGAAAGCGGGATGCCTCCGCCGGAGATCACGTGCAGATGGCCGGCCTCCGTGACGCGATAGGGGGCATAGGCGAACGCAGCTCCGGCGACGGCTGCGCCGACCCTGCCTGTGCCGAGCTCGCGCGCGAGCAGCCACGCGCCGACGAAGCACAGCGACCAAGCGAACAGGAACAGCAGGTTGTAGCGCACGAGCGCGGCGACGGTTCCTGACCCGAAGAACGCGGAGGGACCGTATCCGAGCAGCGAATCGGAGAAGGCGAGGCTGAGCGGATGCGGGTAGAAGGCGTTGGAGTCAAAGACGTGCAGCGGGCTGTGCAGCAGCGCGTGCCCCACCCAGGCGACCTCCCACGCGGTGCGCACCGGGTCACCGAGATCCGGCGCGATCCGGGTGCTCATGTGCGCCACCAGCGGCCAGGTCGTCAACACCGCAAGCGCGACGGCGCCGAGGATCACCCACAAC
>DATHPT010000219.1:0-2054 GCA_035483615.1 Solirubrobacteraceae bacterium
GGGGCTGGATGTCGGCCATGGCGGGGCGGACCCTAGCAGCGGCCACTACTCTTAGTAGTCATCGGGGCGTGGCGCAGCCTGGTAGCGCACCTGCTTTGGGAGCAGGGGGTCGCCGGTTCAAATCCGGCCGCCCCGATTGAATTGCTATTGGCTCAGGGGGATGCTGGGGGACTCCTGAGAGGGCACGGTTTGGCTCTGGGCAATGGGTTCAGAGGCATTCGGGTCGATGCTGTAAGGCGGGCCGGAATGGTGGCACGGGAGACAACCGCACACCGGCCGCACACGAGGCGATGGATGGACCGCACACGATTCGGCCGATTCGTCGCAGGCTAAGGTCCTGTCACCCGATTTGTAGCTGGTTGGTATCAAGGGAGGTGCGGGCAGACCAAACGCAGGTGCCTTCGGCGGCCCATAAGGCCGGGCGATAGCGTTGGGCTTGCAAAAATCAGGAGCCAGGCTGTACTTGTCCTTCCAGAAACTCGGCATCTCGCGCGGCAAGGGCCGACGCGACCAACAACCACCAAGCGAGCCTCAGGTGTGGCTGATGATCGCGCACGCCCGCACACTCGCCTCCCCGTCGTTTGCTGCTTGGCTGCAGGTCGCCGCGTTCACGGGCATGCGCCCTGGCGAGCTTGACGCGCTGCGCTGGGAGCGTGTCGATTTCCAGCGGCACCGGATCATCGTCGCCGAGCAGTTCAACGCCGCCACACGGACATTCGACACGCCCAAGAACCACCTACGGCGCGAAGCACCCCTAACCGTGCACGCCCGCGACGCGCTGCTTGCCCTGCCGCGCGAGAGCGAGTTCTGCTTCGTCTCGCTGCGCGGCGAGCACTGGACGCCAAGCTCGCGCACCTACCACTGGAAGGCCGTCAGAGCCGCCACAGGCTGGACCGGCAGCCTCTACCTCGCCACCCGCCACTTCGCCGGCTGGTACATGGTCAACGAGCTGGAAATGCCCTCCGAGGACGTAGCAATCGCCCTCGGCCACCAAGACGGCGGCAACCTCGTCCGCCGCCTCTACGGCCACCGCGACAAGGGCCGTGCCCTCGACCGGATCGTCGGCGCATACGCCACCCAGGCTGAGAATCGTCCCCAGCGCGCGGGATCATCTTCGAGCGCCCTGCATACCTCGCCCCAAGAAAGCCTGTTCTGAAGCACCGACTCTCCCTAGATTATGTCTGACACAATTGCTAAAGTGGATGGTCCCAATGTGCGGTTCGCTCGCTCCGCGACGCGGCACCGCATCTCAAAGGACCGCATCCGCCATGTCATCGCCAACTACCGAGTCCGCTTTGAGGGGTCGCCGCCAGACACGGAGGGGGCTCGCGCTCTCTCGACGCGTGTCGTCTATCTCGGAGACGACGATCACGGACGTGCGCTGGAGGTCATGGCGGTCGAGGGCAAGGACGATGAGCTGCTCGTGATCCACGCGATGGAATTGCGCGACAAGTACCGAAAGCGATATGAGGACCGGAGATGACCAAGTTCACAACAGCCAGCGGCGAGGTTCTCACCGAGGAGGACATCGAGGCGCTGGCCGACGAGGCCGAACGTGGCTACGATCTAGACAAGGCGATCAAGGTCACGGTCGGACGCCCGTCCCTCGGCACAAAGGGCGCTTCGCCGCGCGTGCAGGTTCGCGTTGACCCCGATCTCGCCAAGGCCCTCCAAGCACGCGCGCAGAAGGAGCACCGCTCCGTCAGCGAGATCGCCCGGACTGCGCTGCGCGAGTACGTCGATCGAGCGGCCTGACGGCCGCCGATAGGGCGCTACGATCAGCCCTAGCCCCCGGCCCTTCACGGGCTGCGGGTTTAAAGGCGCAAGCCCACTTACCCCACGCCGACGCGAATAGCAGCGTTGAGTCGAGCACCTGCAACCGTCTTGACGGCTCCTAAGTCTGAATCAACTTTTGGCTTAGCTTTTCGACCTTCCGCGCAGCGACTTCTTTCTCAGCGGCGGTGCGCCCGCTCGTTCGCTGCAGCTTGTCGATCTTCGCCTTGTACTTCTCGTGTTGAAGTCGCTCTTTGCCAGCGGCGAGTGCCTCTCCCGTC
>DATHPT010000220.1:0-10834 GCA_035483615.1 Solirubrobacteraceae bacterium
TCTTCGGCCTGGGGTTCGACACCGCGAGCGAGGTCGCGTTGCTCGTGATCGCCGGCAGCGCGGGCGCGGCCGGGCTGCCCTTCTACGCGATCATCTGCCTGCCGGTCCTGTTCGCCGCCGGGATGTCGCTGCTGGACACGATCGACGGCTCATTCATGAACTTCGCCTACGGCTGGGCTTTCTCAAAGCCTGTGCGCAAGGTCTTCTACAACATCACGATCACGGGTCTCTCCGTTGTGGTGGCGCTGGCGATCGGCACGATCGAGCTGAGCAGCCTGATTGCCTCGAAGCTACAAGCACAGGGGCCGTTCTGGAGCTGGGTCGAGGCCATTGACATCAACCAGCTGGGCTTCATCATCCTCGGCCTGTTCATCTTGACCTGGGCGGTGGCGCTCGCGATCTGGCGCTTCGGGCACATCGAGGAGCGCTGGAGCGCGCAGATCAGGACAGCCGCGCCGCTGCCACAGCGGCCTGGCCGTAGCTGATCCCGCCATCTCCGGCGGGCAGCAGCTCAGGGACGAGCACGGTCAATCCGCCACGCTCCAGCTCGGCGACGGTCAGCTCGAGCAGCACCCGGTTCTGAAATACGCCACCCGACAGGACCACAGTGCTCAGATCTCGCCTACGAGCGGTCTGCTCACATGCGCGCGCCGTTGCCCGTGCGAAGCCGGTGTGGAAGCGGGCAGCCACCACACCCACCGGCACCCCCTGCGCTCGTTCGCGCACGACCGCGCTCACCGCCTCACTGGGGTCGATCTCAAGCGCGCCGTCTCTGCTCTGCAGAGCCACAGTGTGCTCACCACGCTCGGACCGGTCCACAGCGGACTCCAGCTCGATCGCGGCCTGCCCCTCATAGGTGACGCCCGCTCGCACACCGCACAGGGCGGCGATCGCGTCGAACAGGCGTCCCGCGCTGGTCGTGACCGGAGCCAACTCGCTGCGGGCGAGCCGGGCGACCGTCTCCCAGCGCTCCGGCGTCACCTCGCGCGCCAGTGAGCCCGGAAGCGGCGGAGTCTGCTCGCCATCCTCGGTCTCGACCAGCCACGCACAGGCCATCCGCCACGGTTCGCGCACAGCCCGGTCTCCACCCGGCAGCCGCACCGCGCGCAGATGACCCACCCGCTCGAAGTCATGCAGATCGCCAACCAGCAGCTCCCCGCCCCAAACCGTCCCATCGGTGCCATAGCCACTCCCATCGAACACAGCGCCAACGGCAGGGCCAAGCTTGCCGTGCTCAGCAAGACAGGCGGCCAGGTGGGCGTGATGGTGTTGCACCGCGATGCGCTCCACCCCGTCAAGCTCGCAGGCAAATCGAGTCGAGAGATAGTCGGGGTGTGCGTCGTGCGCGATCACCTCCGGGAGGATCGCGAACAGCCTCTGGAAATGCTCGACTCCCTCGCCGAAGGATCGAAGCGTCTCGTAGTTATTCAGGTCGCCGATGTGATGACTCACCCATGCCCGCTCGCCTCGCGCCAGACAGAACGTGCTCTTCAGCTCGGCTCCGCATGCGAGCACCGGCCGCCTCGCTGGGAGCGGGAGACCGAGCGGTGCGGGCACATAGCCGCGCGAGCGGCGCATCGGCATCGGAGCACCCACCGATCTGGCACGCACGACCGAGTCGTCGGTTCGCATGTGGATCGGACGATCGTGCACCAGGAACACGTCGGCGATGCCCGCCAGGCGCGCGATCGCATCCTCGTCGGCATAGGCGATCGGCTCGTCAGAGACGTTGCCGCTGGTCATCACCAGAGCAGCCAAGCCATCCGAGACGGCAGAGACGGAAGCCCGGTGGGCACCTGTGTTCGCTGAGACGACGCCAGTGGCAGAAGCAACATCCGCAGCGCTAGCGCCAACGACGGGAGCGCCCGCAACGGCGGCCATCAAGTCCGCCATCAGCAGATGGTGGAGCGGCGTATAGGCCAGCATCACCCCGAGCTCCCTGCTGTGCGGGGCCACCGCGTCGGCGACTCCCGCGTGCGCGTTCCGTTGCGCCACCACGATCGGTCGAGCGCCGTCTTCCAAGGTCCTGCGCGCCTCCTCGTTCAACTCCACGAGCGCTTCTGCGGCTGCCAGGCTGGGAGCCATCAGAGCAAACGGCCGATCTTCTCGATGCTTGCGCTCGCGCAATGCGCTCACGGCCTGCGGACGGTCGGCCCGACAGGCAAGGTGGAAGCCCCCCATCCCCTTCACCGCAACTATCAGTCCTTCCGAGAGGGCGCCTGCCGCCGCGCGAACGGCATCCTCGGGGATGGGACCGGTTGCCCACTCCACACCACCTCCAAGGACTCCGGCGCACTCTGTGCCATCCGGCCACAGCAGCCGCGCCCGCGGGCCACACACAGCGCAGGCGTTTGGTTGGGCATGAAAGCGTCGGTCGCCAGGGTCCTCGTACTCCGCTCGGCAGAGTTCGCACATCGCAAAGCCGGCCATCGTCGTCAAGTGGCGGTCATAGGGAACGGCCGTGACAATCGTGAAGCGCGGCCCACAGTTGGTGCAGTTGATGAACGGGTATCGGTAGCGACGGTCGCCCGGATCGCACAGCTCGGCAAGGCACTCCGCGCAAGTCGCGGTGTCCGGCGAGACAAGCGCCTCCGGTGTGCCGGAGTTGGCGCTGGGAAGAATCTCGAAGGCGCGCGTCCCGATCGTCGGGATGCTTTCCGGCATGACGCGCTCAATCCTCGCCAGTGAGGGCTCCTCGGCGACAAGGCGCTCCAGAAAGCGCTCGGCGGTGGCCGGGGCACCCTCGATCTCGAGCAGCACTCCACGCTCGTCGTTGAGTACGTACCCGCCCAGGCGAAGCTCGCGTGCGAGACGGTAGACGTGTGGACGAAAGCCAACGCCCTGTACAACGCCCTCCACCCGCACCCGCAACCGCACGCTCGAGTCCCCAGGGAGAGCGCCGACTCCGCTCACTGAAACCTTCGGCGAAGCCGGCTTGCTCACGCCTGCGGACGCCGTCTGATCTCCGACAGCACCAAGCCGTAGAGAAGATGGTCGGCGGCAAGCACGGTACGTTCGGTAGGTCGCCACTTGCCTGCCTGCTCAAGCCCAAGCGCTGGAGCGAGCCCGGCTTCGAAGCCCAACCACAAAGCGAGCCCGTAGACGGGACCTGCCCATGGCTGCCTACGCATCTGCTCCGGCAACAGCGCAAACGCGATTCCACCTACGGCGCCATAGCCCCAGTGGGCCAGCTCGATCGCAGAGTGACGACGACGACGCGGGACGCGTCGCAGCAAGCCCGCCGCTCTCTGCCTGATGATCGCTTGCGGCGGGGGACGTTCGACGAGGCCGAGATTGCCGGTCAGCGTACGCATCCCCGTCATCGCCATTGCGGCGATCGTTCCTCGCACACCTGCGTGGGCAATCTCGCGCGGACTGCTTGACTCGCCCCTCACACGCGTGCTTCTCCCGCCCTTTCGACAAGCTGGCACAGCACGTGGTACGCCGATGCCTGAGCCTCCTGGATGCGCGGGATGTGCTCTGAACGGACGATCACCACGTGATCGGCCAGACTTTCCTCGAAGATGCGTCCACCGTCGTAACCGACGAGCGCGATCGTCACCAAACCGCATCGCCGTGCCTCTGCGAGCGCATGGATGACGTTGGCAGAGCCTCCGCTCGTGGACATCGCGAGCAGAGCATCGCCGGGGCGTCCATGGGCGATCACCTGCCTCGAGAAGATCGCCTCGACACCGATGTCGTTGGCAATGGCCGTGAGAATGCCGGTGTCCTCAGTGAGATCTATCGCCGGCCGCGGACGTCCGCCCATCGAGGGTGTGCGCAGGTCGGCCACGACATCCATCGCATCGGTGGCGGAGCCGCCATTGCCCACAGCCAACAGCCTCCGGCCCATATCGAAGCAAGACCGCAGCTCCAGCGCAGAGCTCACCAACGTCGGCGCCGCTTCCGCCAGCGTCTGGGCGCGCAGCTCTGAGGCCTCGGCGGCCTTGGCCAGCACCGAGGCCCGCACATCCTCGATCACCGCCTCCAAGTCGTGCTCCTGCTCTCCAAGGAACGGGTACAGAAAGCTCGACGCGCCCGTGTCATGAACCGGACGCTCGCTGCGCCCGTCGAGCAGGCCGCGATGCTCGAAGAACACGTGCACGAGCTCCCACAGCACGTGGTAAAGCGTCTCAGTCAGCTCTTGGTCGATACTGGCGTCCTCGCCCGGCAAACGAAACTCCCAGTTCGCCTCACCGCCGGCGCAGGAGATCGTAACCGCGCCCTGCCCGCGGGCCAGCCCCAGCGCGCGCCGCGTGGACGAGTCGTGCTCGGCGCCAAACGCGATCACCATGTCCTCTGTGTCCACCAGCAGCTCCAGCTGGGCGTCAACTGGCCCTCCCTCGGCCGTGAACGCAAGCGCCGGGAGCGCCCGCTTGCCGACGATCACGGGATGCACGAACTCGACAGCCACGTGCCGCGCGTCTGAGCGCGCGGCCGAGTCGGCTCCCAACGCGAACAAGCGCCCACCTCGAGCGAAGCGCTCGGCCATTTGATGACACAGACGAGCGATTCGCTCGGCATCGCGTTCGAAGAGCTTCGTTCCCACCGCCAGGCGTCGTTCTCGCTGGTCCTCGACGTACGCTCCGAGGACATTCGTGGTGGTTGCGTGACTCACGCCAACCTCGCCTTCTCGCTCTTGCCAAGGTCGAAGCCGACAGAGGTGGTCCTCACCATCACGCCGCCACGCGATCCTTCACGCGGCTCACCAGCCAGTCGCGCAAGGCCTCGACCCCATCCCCGGTACGGGCGCTGGTGAGAAGGTGCTCCATCCCGGGATGCACCACCTGGAGGTTGTAGAGCAGCTGCTCGAGCTCGACATCGACGTGCGGGAGCAGGTCGATCTTGTTGACCACCGCAAGCTCACAGGCGCGGAACATGAGCGGGTACTTCAGAGGCTTGTCCTCACCCTCTGCCACAGAGCAGACCATCGCCCGAACGTCCTCCCCCACTCGAAACTCGGCCGGGCAGACGAGGTTGCCGACGTTCTCGACGATCAGCAGATCGATGTCCCCCAGGGGAAGCGATGGCAGCGCGGAGCGAACCATGTTCGCATCGAGATGGCACTCGCCACCGAAGCCACCGCTTGTGTTGATCTGGACCACCGGCACATGCAGCGAGGCGAGCCGCTGAGCATCGAGCGAGCCCTCGACATCGCCCTCGAGCACCGCCACGCGAACGTCGCCCGTGTCGGCCAGCACGCGCTCCAGCAGCGCTGTCTTGCCGGCGCCCGGAGCGCTCATCAGGTTGACGACGGTTACGTCTGAGCGGTCGAAGTCCTCGCGGTTGGCTCGCGCGATCGTGTTGTTGGCGTCGAGCGCGTCCTCGACGACCCGAACTCTGACTTTGTGCATGGCTACATCGACCTGATCTTCAGGTACCGCTGGATCTCCGGGAGCTGCTTGACCAGGACGATCCCGATCGCGCCCAATAGGCTCAGCAGCAACCCTGTCTGGGCCGGTCGGCTGATGGTGATGTCGCTCATGAGACTGAGCCCTTCCTTTCCTGTGGTCGTGTGAGGTCTTGCAACAGGTCCTCTACGAGTCCGACGGCCTGCTCGAGCGACGCTCGCACCGGCTCGGTCAGCTCGGCGAGGATCCGATCGTCCTCGGCGCTCATGTGCGTCTGGGGCTCGCAACCCACCACCAGCGTGCGTGGAAGCGCCTCGGCGCCGAGAGTCCGTGTGAGCGCCAGCACCTTTACGGGATCCATCCCGTGAGCGTCGATCGTCATCTGTATGTCATCGAGATCCGGCTCGATCACATACAGCGTCCCGGGCCGCTCGCCCCTAGGAGTGGCGTCCAGGAGCACGACCGCCGCATAGCCGTCCTGCATCGCGTAGGCGAGATCCATTCCCCGGATCCCGAAGTCGGCGACCTCGACGCCTCGCGGCAGCGAGCGGACGGCCAGCCGCCCGGCGAGCGCCACCCCCCAACCATCGTCTCCCAAAAAGACGTTGCCGATGCCCGCCACAAGCACCCGCTGGGCCGGCTGCTCGCCCCCGGTGCCCGCGCCGTCCAGCGGCCGGACCTCGTCTGGATCGAAGAAGAAGCGATGTCCAGGGCGGCGCAGCGCTCCAAGGTCCTGCCCGGGATCGTCGGCCACCGTGACCGCCAGCTGAACGCGGCCCTCGTAGTCCTCCAGGATCTCGTGCACGAGCGCCGTGCGTCCCGCCAATGCCACCTCGAAGATATCGCTGCCGGTCTGACGTGGGGCCAGGCGCACGATGCTGCCGGCGCGGAGGACCGTGCCGTCGACCTCCACGGAGTCCGCTCCGCGGCGCTCAAGCTCCTCCCACGGTGGACGGTCGTGGATCATCGTGCCCGCGCCAATCCGAACTCGCGGACCGCCCCGTGCAGGCGCATGATCTCCTCGCTGGTAAGCGCCTCGGTGCGCTCCAGGATCTCGCGGGCACGAGGATCGGAGTCGCGCATGTCGCGGCGCTCCTCGTGGGTCATCGCCAGGATGTTCAGTACGAGCATCTGGTCGATCTCTCCGGAGTCAAACAGATTCCCTGGGCTCTCGGGAGCGATCTGCGGGTGGTCGCAGAGGATGATCGGAGAGGCCAGCATCGTGCTGCGGTCGCCCTCCTCGCCGAGGAGCACGGGCCAGACCCCAGAGTTCTCACAGGCCTCGGCCTGTGAGCGCAGCATCTCGGGTGGGTCGGTAAGCGAGACCCACGCGCCGCCGTGCGTGCGCAGCAGGACATGCGCAGAGCAGAAAGTCCGGCGCAGAGCGTCCTGGCGGTCTTGCCCGAACCACGGAGTGGTGTTGGCAACGCATATCCCCAAGCGCAACAGCCTGGGACCCACTAGCTCCCGAACCACGCTCACCTCTCCCTCGAGCGCCTGCCACGAGCGTCGAATCGCCCCGCCCGACATCTCTTCCAACTCCTCGCCGGCCTGTACACGGATCGGGCCAGGCCCGACCTCTCGCTCGACAGCCTCATCCCAGCTCACCCAACGCTCACCATCCACCTCGAGATCTTCGACGGGCTCGAAGGCAGGCGGTGACCCGCTCACCTTCAGCACCTGACGCCGAACCACCTGCAGGAAGCGCACCTGGATCTCCACGTCTGCTTCCCCGCCGTCTTCGAGCAGCACCTGAGCCTGTATCACCGAGCGGTCCTCCCACCCCGGTGGATACACGCCCCCGAAGGTGAAGCGCTGCTGGTTCTTCAGCGCCGACTTGCGGTACGGCCACAGCAGATAACCCTCATAGAGGACGGCATCGGCGATACGACGCACAGGGTCAGCCTCCATTCGACCTCTCCCCCAGCAGACGCCCAACGGCATCCTCGAGCGTGCGCAAGCCGTGCTCGGCCTTATAGGCCCGCAGGCGCTCGAAGGAGTGACGACCGAGCCGCAGCCAGGCGGCGTCTGGAAAGTGGAGGTCCATCGCCTCGCGCCACACCGACACCGGCAGCCGGTACTCGGCCTCCTGCTCCCAGGAGATGCGGGCCATCTGAAGCATCCCACCGGGTCCCCCATAGAACACCGACCCCGAGAACAGGAACTCCAGCGGCACCTCTCCGTCCTTCAAACCGGACAGGTAGTTGGAGGTGCTGACCTCCAGATCGTAGGAGCAGGCCACCGGCAGCGTGACCTCGGCGGAGTCGATGAAGGGCGGTATGACAAGCGTCGTCCTGGTCCACAGGAGCGTCCGCAGAGTCGTACCCCAACGCTCGGGCGTGCCGAACAGCTCAACCAGCGACGCCTGCTCGGCTTCCCCATAGGGCCGTCGCCGCGCGGCGATCTGGATCTGGGTGTCGAGCAGGATCGAGCGCACGGGTCCACCCCCGGAGCGTTCGACGCTCATCGCAAAGTTCAGGACAGGAGCCGCCGAGTAGCGCTCGGCCACAGCGTCGGTGACTCGAAAGGAGAGCTGTGGCGCCGCTCCCGCGGAGCCGTCGATCGGTTGTGCGATCGCCGACATCTCAAGCCTCACGCCGGAGAGAGGTTCGGCATGCTCGGGTCGATCGGTTCGGTCCCCGTGACGCCCGTCGAACGCACGGCGGTGGAGGTTCCGTCGGGATTGTGACCAGCCATCTGCTCGTATTTGCCCAGCGCGTTCCCCTCCACGATGCCCTTCACGTGCGTGGGCTTCTCGATTCCGGTGTGCTGGGCCCCCGTCTTCACGTCAACCATGGGGTCATCTCCTTCCCGTCGCGCTGCGCGCGCGACGATCTAGTTCCTCGAAGAAGCGGTCGATCTCACGCCACACCTCACCACCGCCGGTCAGGCCCCTCCAACGTGTCCTGATCACTCCGACGAGCGAATAACACTCATCAAGCGGCACGAGCCAGTGCCGGCGCGCTCCCCCGACCCGGTTCACGAGCAGCGCCTCCACGTCCGGCTCCATCTCCGACAGGATCTGGTTTGCCCGCTCGAGCTCCTGCCAGGAGCTCAACTCGAGCTGGGACTCAGTGGGGCCCATCGGTCCGGGGTAGTAGGCCACCACCTTCCCCTCCGCGCTGGAATAGAACAAGAAGGCCATATCGACCGGTATGCACAGCTGCTCCCAGGCAAGGTCGTTCATGGCGAACCCGTCCAGGCGCAGCCGGCGCTCGGGCACGAGCTTGTAGCGGCCGTTGCCGGCGCCGCCACGGTCGAACAGCAGCGAGCAGGGTCTGCACGCACACATCAACTCTCGTGAGGAGAGCTCGAGCAGGTGACGGTGGGCGCTGGAGATAGCTGAGTTGCAAAGCTCGCAGCGCTCCTCGGCTTCGACCCCGGGCGTCGTGACGTTCGCCGACGCTTGAACGAGTCGCCGCAGGCGCGAGGTCGCGAGAGTGCCTGGAGATGGGGTCATGGCCTCAAGCCGCCACTCCGAGCGCCACCTTCACCAGCCCGGCATCGTCGACGAGCAGTGGCACCGGCTCGAGGTGCAGTCGCGGCGCGTCCAGGCAACGACCCGCTCGCAGCACGTCGTAGCGGTTGCCGCAGTCCGCGCAGGTCAGCTCGTTGGCTCGCAGACTTGCGCGCTCGAGTGTGCTCGCGCACCCTGGACAGGCGGGACGGTAGGCATACACCCGCTCGCTCGGGCGCAGGAAGAGCACGGGCTTGCCGGAGACCTCCTTCAACAGCACTCCGCCCCCCGAGAGCTGGGGCATCCCTCCTACCATCGCCCAGGCTCCGGGCGACACAGATGGGGCGCCCGCCGGCTTGACGACCTCCAGCTGCAGCAGACCGGATGCCGAAGGGACGGGAGGCACCGCGCCCTGCGCTCTCACCTCGTCCACGTCGGGAGCCGCCTTGAGGATCGCGTCCTCGATCGCCAGCTTGAGCGTCATCGACGACGACGGGCACCCCGAGCAGCTTCCCTCCAAGCGCAGATGCACGATCCCGTTCTCCACACCGAGCAACTGCACGTTCCCGCCGTGTGATTCGAGGTAGGGAAGCACTCCCTCGAGGGCGCCGCGCACGCGCTCCTCGACCGGCACGGGGTGCAGGCCATGAAGCAGGAGCAGGTGAGCGACAAGCTCGTCGTCCGCCAGAGCCTGTGCGAGCGTGCCATCGTCGCGCGCGGCGAGCACGTCCACGATCCGTCCCAGACCCTCGCCGTAGAGATCCAGCAAAGCCTGGATCGCCTCGGTCGCCGTGTTCCGCGCCGAGGCGTCCGGCAGAGCTTCCAGTTCTCCGAGCAGGCTCTCCACCCGCGCCACCTGCTCCGTTGCCGTGCCACCCATCGAAGCCTCCTAGCCGTGCTCGCCGAACATCGGGGAGTGCACCTGACGGATCGTCCTGCCTTTGCCCAGGTACATGTGCACTCCGCACGGCAGGCACGGATCGAACGAGCGCACCGCTCGCATGATGTCGATCCCGCGGAAGTCCTCCTGGGAGCTCTCCTCGAAGATCGGCTGTCCCGCCACGGCGTCCTCATAGGGCCCCGGCGTCCCATAGGAGTCCGTCGGTGAGCCATTCCACGGCGTGGGTGGATATGGGTGGTAGTTGGCGATCTTTCCCTCCCGGATCACCAGGTGATGGGAGAGCACCCCACGCACCGCCTCGTGGAACCCGCAGCCGATCGCCTCCTCTGGAACCTCGAAGTCCTCGAACACCTTCGTGCGACCGGAGCGCAGCTCGGTCATTGCCTTGTCAAGAAAGTGCATCGCCATCGCCGCCGAGTAGGCCACGAAGTAGATCCGCGCCCGATCGCGCTCGATCGCGTTGGACCACTTCGGGATCTTCCACTCCAGCGTCTGCTCGGGGGTATTGGGCGTCTTTGGCAAGTTGATCAGCACACTGCTGCCGGTCGCCTTCACATAAGGCGTATCCACCTTGCCGGCCAGCGCTGTCACCCACAGACGCGCGAGGGCTCCTCCACCGGTGTCCAGGGCGAGATGACCGCCGCTGCGCTTGTCGAACCAGCGTGGGCTCATCACCCACGAGTAGTTGCCGCCTTCAAGATCACGTTTCTGAGGCCTGGGGATCGTCGTCTGGTTCCATGGATGGCGCCTATCGACCGGATTGCCGAGTGGATCCTTGGGAACGAACATCTCCTCCCCATCCCAATCCTGGTAGTAGGAGGACCCGAGCAGTATCCGTATCCCGAGATTGATGTCAACGAGGTTGGTCGTAACGAGCTCACCGTCCACAACCACGCCGGGGGTGACGAACATCTCATTGCCCCAACTCTCCATGTGGCGGTAGTCGTAGTCGACATAATCGGGGTTGTTCCAGGCGCCCCAGCACCCGAGCAGAACACGCCTGCGCCCCACCTCCTCATAGCCCGGCAGCGCCTCGTAGAAGAAGTCGAAGATGTCGTCGTTGAGGGGGATGGCCTTCTTCGCGAAGTCGAGGAACTTGAGCAGCCGCACCATGTAGTCCGTGAA
>DATHPT010000221.1:0-3693 GCA_035483615.1 Solirubrobacteraceae bacterium
TTGCGGCCGCCGAGCCACTTGCCGCAGCGAAAGCCCGTTACCTGCTCCAAGCCGACGCGGGGACTCGAACCCCGGACCCCTTCATTACGAGTGAAGTGCTCTACCAGCTGAGCTACGTCGGCGTGAGTGGAATCCTACCGCCGCCCGCCTGGACCTACCCCCCGGCCGGCTAGACGTATCGCTGCCCGGTTAGACCTATCGCTTGCACGGCTAGAGCTTCGCAAGCGCCTCGAGCAGCGACTCGCCGTGGCGCTCGCAGAAGGTGGGGCCGATCCCCTTGACCTCGATCAGCTCATCGAGGCTCGCCGGCCTGGCGAGCAGCGCTCCTTCGAGGGCGGCGTTGGCTGCCACCGTGTAGGCGGGCTTGCCTTCGCTGCGCGCCAGCCGCCATGCCTTGAGCTTCTCGAACTGGCTCGCCTGAGCGGGGTCGAGCGCGATCTCCTCGCCGTTCCCGTCGATCGCCGCCGGCGCGCGTCCGGAGCGGGCCTTGCGAGCCACGGGCGCGGCGCGCAGCGAGGCCTGCACCAGCTCTGCGTCCGGCTCGCACACGTCGCAGCAGCGAACCACGGGCGCACACTGCTCCCTGTCGCCGAAGTGGTCGAGGATCTGACGGCGACGGCAGGTCTCACCGCTTGAGATGAACCGCTCGATCGAGCGGTAGGAATCCCAACCGCGGTCCCTGGCGGCTTTGATCGCCTCCTGCGCCTTGCGGGGGCTACCTGCGCCGGTGAGCCGCACCAGCAGGCCCTCCGGCCCACCAGGTTGGAGCTCCACCGCGCCCGCCCGCTCGGCGATCGACAGCAGCACCCTTTCACGCTCACCTGGGCCCCCATTGGTGCCCAGCTCGCCATGTCCGATCGCCACGATTCCGCCCTCGGCGCGGTCGCGAAGCCTCGCGACATATCGCTTCACGTCCTCCACGCTCGTCTCGCGCTCTTTGATGAACCTGATCAGGCGGCCGAGGTCCATCCTCGACGCCAGCAGCAACGCCCGTCCCGGCCGGCCGTCACGGCCCCCACGACCTGCCTCCTGGTAGTAGGCCTCGAGGCTGGTGGGCATCGCCCAGTGCACGACCGTGCGGACATCCGCCTTGTCCACACCCATGCCGAAGGCGTTGGTCGCCACCACCACCTCCGCCAGCCCGCTCATGAACGCCTCCTGGCTGGAGCGACGCGCCTGCGGGGACATGCCCGCGTGGTAGCAAACGGCCTCGAACCGTTGCTCGGCGAGCAGCGCCGCCACCTCCTCGGTGTGCTTGCGGGTGCCGCAGTACACGATCGCAGGGCGAGCGTCCTCGCGGCTGAGTACGTGTAGCAAGGTGGCGCGCTTGCGCGCCACCGCTCCCGTCCCTTCCAGGCCGACCACATCGAAGGTGAGGTTGGGACGGTCAAAGCCGGAGCGCACCCCCACCCAGTCGCGCAGCCCCAGGCGCATCGCGATCTCCTCCGCCACCTGCGGCGTTGCGGTCGCCGTGGCGGCCATCACCGCCGGGCGACCAAGCGCCTCGATCGCCTCGTGCAGGCGCAGATAGTCGGGACGAAAGTCATGCCCCCACTCAGCCACGCAGTGAGCCTCGTCGACCACGAACAACCCAACCCTGCGGGTGGCCAGCGTCTCGCGGAATGCCCGCGAGGCAAAGCGCTCGGGCGCCGCCAGCACGATCCGCGCCTCCCCCGAGGAGATCGCGCGCAGCGCCTGCGCGTTGTGGCCCTCCTCCATGCCCGAGGCAAGCATCGCCGCGTTGACCCCCGCCTGCTCCAGGCGCTTGCTCTGGTCGGCCATCAGCGCGATCAGGGGACTCACGACCACCACCAGCGCCTCGCCGGCGAGCGCAGGGAGCTGATAGCAGAGCGACTTGCCGCCGCCGGTGGGCATCACCACGAGGCTGTCGCGCCCGTCGAGCGCCGCCTGCACCGCCTCGCGCTGGCCGGGCCTGAACGCCTGCAACCCGAACCGCTCGAGCAGCTGCTCAGGGGTGGGGCGGGCGCTCATCTGGTGTTGCTCGTGCACGCCCGAGAAGCTACCTCCCGCTCCGGGCGGTACCCGGAGCGCCGGCTGCGCCGCGCACAGCTCCTCTGCTCCAGACCTCGCCTCCGGGTGGGGAGACCCTTACGAAAATGGCCCTGTCGCGCGCGTGCGCGTGCGTGGGATCGCACGCACGCGCACGCTGCATCCCCAAACTGAACACCTACTCGCGCACAGCGATCCCTCCTCGCGCGCGCATGCGCGCGCGACACCCTCCGAAATCAGAGCAACACCGCCGAGGCATCCCGGACCGGCCGGCCCCTGTCAAGGCAAGATCCCCGCCCTAGCGTCTGCGCCAGCTCACGCGCGCGCCGGCAGACGGCACGAGCGTGATCGCACGGCGGCGATTCCACTCGCCCTTGCGCCACAGCCTTCCGCCGCGCGAGGGCACGCTCGGCGAGAGCTCGCCGAGCACGGTCTGCAGGATCAGCTTCATCTCGAGCGTCGCAAACGATGCCCCGATGCAACGACGGATGCCGCCGCCAAACGGTATCCAGGAGAACGTCTCGGGAGAGCTCTCGAGGAAGCGCTCGGGCATGAACTCATCCGGCGACCCATACACGCGCGGATTGCGGTTGGTCAGATAGATCGAGGGGACCACCCGGGTCCCGGCGGGCAGCTCGCGTCCACCCACGTCCAGCGGCTCCTGCAGGACCCTGACCACCATCGGCACCACCGGCCGCACTCGTAGAGTCTCGGAGATCACCGCCTGCATGTACTCATCGCCCTCCCCCGCGTCGATCTCCGCGACCAGACGCGCGAGCTTGTCGGGGTGCCTCACAAGCCGCTCAACCGCCCAGGCGACCGCGGTCGCCGTGGTCTCGTGGCCTGCCAGCAGCAACGTGACAAGCTCGTCACGCAGCTCCTGGTCTGTCATCTCCATGCCATCCTCGTCGCGGGCGAGCAGCAGCAGCGAGAGGATGTCGCTGCGCTCCCCGAGATCCTGTGCTGCGCGGCGGCGGGCGATCTCGGCATAGATCACCGTGTCGAGATGGTCCAGTCCCCGCCCGATCGAGCCACCGGGACGCTCGTCGCTGGGGCGGCGCAGGGCGAACAGCAGCAGCGCCGGCAACTGCACCGGCTTGAGCAGGCCGGAGATCGCGTCCCGCAGCGTGCCCATGCGCTCGGCCTCCACGCCGAACACCGCGCGCAGGATCACCTCGAGCGTGATCGCTCTGGTGCGCTCGCTGAGCTTCATCGGCTGCTCGAGCGGCCAGTCGGCCATGCTGCGGCGGGTGGCCTGCACGATCACCTGCTCGTACTCGCGCATACGCTCCCCGTGAAACGGCGGCAGCAGCAGCTTGCGCTGGCGCATGTGCTCGGGACCGGTCAACGTGATCACCGAGCTCGGCCCCATGACCGGCGCAATCGGGGAAGCGTTGGCCGCCGAGGGCGCCACCCCGGGCGGCGCGGTGAAAACGGTCTTGACCGCGTCGGGATCGCTCAGCATCACGAGTTTGCGCCCGCTCGGGCCGAACGTCAGCGTGAACATGTCGCCATAGCGGCGCACGCACTGGTCCATCACCCAGGTCGGCGCCAGCGACCACACCAGCGTCTGCAGTATCGGCGGGACTCGCGGACCACGGGGCAGCGCGCCGGCGGGAGCTTCGGCGGGACCTACAAGCGGCTGCGCGACGGCGGTGGCCACCCGAGAAGCCTATCGGGCGC
>DATHPT010000222.1:0-9320 GCA_035483615.1 Solirubrobacteraceae bacterium
GTGCGCAGCTCGTGTGAGGCGTCGGCGACGAATGCCCGCTGGCCCGCAAACGCCTCGGTCAGCCGGTCGAGCATGTGGTTGAAGGCGTCTGAGAGCACCCGTATCTCGTGGCCTTGCGCGTCGGGACGGTGAATGCGTGGAGACAGGTCCCCGGCGTCCACGCGCGCCGCCACGGCGGCCATCCGGCGCAGCGGCCGCGAGATGCGAGTGCCGATCAGGTAGGCGCCGAGCAGCGTGCCCACGAGCGCGAGGATGCCTGCAAGGATGAACGCGCGTGCCACACCTTTCTGCGCGCGGGCGACCGGGGCCAAGGGCTCCCCCACACCCACCACGACGGAGTGAGAGGGGGTCGGCACTCCCGCGAGTCGTACCGTCCGCTTGAGCAGGCGCAGACTGCCCACATCTGGAAGGGGCAGCGTGGAGTAGCCATCGGGCACGGTGAGCAAGCGTGCCGCGAGACGATCCTCTTCGTTCTGTCTGGCGACCGTCTCACCCTGGTCGGGCGGCTCGTGCTGGAACAGCTCTGGAACATTGGTACTCGTTCGCGCGCCTGGGACGAGCGCGAAGAACAACGTGGAACTGGCGCTGAACGGCTGACCGCGGACGTAGCGCTTGGTGGCTTCATCGGTCTGCCTGCTGGAGCGAGGGTTTGCAAGCGCAAGGCTGTGAGCGAACCCGCTCGCGTCGCCCGCGATCTCGGTGTCGATCTGGCGGCGGACCTGCGTCCCGGTGCCGCGGTAGACAGCCACGAACGCGATCCCGATGCAGGCGAGGACCACGACTGTAACCCAGCCCGCGAGGCGCCAGCGCAAACTGACATCCGCCAGCCGATCCCGTAGCGAACGCATAGTCAGCCCGTGGTGCCCAGCCGGTAGCCGACCCCGCGCACGGTAAAGATCGGCGCTGGGTCCTCAGCGAGCCTGAGCTTGCGGCGTAGGTAGCCGACGTAGACGTCCACGACGTTGGTCTGGGGATCGTGCTGGTAACCCCACACCGTGTTGAGGATCTGCTCGCGGGAGAGAACTCGTCCACGATGGCGCAACAGCAGCGCCAGCAGCTCGAACTCGGTGCTCGACAGAGTTACGGCTCTGCCGTTCCGATGAACCTTGCGGGTGAGCAGGTTCGCCTCGATTCCCTCCGCGCTCAGCATCGTCGTTGAGGTCCGCGCGAAGACGCGCAGTTGTGCGCGCACGCGTGCCACGAGCTCCACCATCGAGAAGGGCTTGACCAAGTAGTCGACGGCGCCGGCGTCGAGCCCTGAGACTCGATTCTCAACCTCACCGCAAGCGGTCAACACGATCACGGGCACATTCGGTTTCGAGCTGTGTACAGAGGCAAGGACCTCGGATCCGCTGCGGCCGGGGAGCATCAGGTCGAGCACAATCGCGTCGAAACTCTCGCTCAATGCCAGCCGCTCGCCCTCGATCCCATCGAAGGCGACTTCAACCGTGAAGCCCTCTGCATTCAAGCCACGGCGTACGAAGTCCGCGATGCCAGGCTCGTCCTCGACCAACAGGACGCGAGCTGCGACAAGAGCCTCTACCGCGACCCCGCCCGCTCGAATCGCATCCTCGGTCGTGTCCATCGCTCAAGCATAGGCCCGCCGGATAGACGGTTTCCTCTGCTCGGCGTTCTCTATGAGTTTTCTAATCCGCCGGTTATCCGCTCCTTAGTCACTGTCCTGACACTGCGGTCATGGCAACCAGTCGCAAGCGAACACCTATTGCCAATGCACAGGGATTCTCCGAGCACGGCCGCACCGAACGCCTGACGGGCGGGGGTACGGATGGCAACGAGCGTCTTACAAATGTAATCGGAGCCGCATTGATCGTGCTGCTTGCAGTGATCGGTTTGACGATCGTGCGCATCAGCCAGCTCCTTTCTGTGCATCTGTTCGTGGGGATGCTGCTTATCCCGCCGGTGTTGCTGAAGTTGTCGAGCACCGGCTACCGATTCGTCCGGTACTACACACGCAGCCCCCGCTACCGCGAAAAGGGAGCACCGGAGTGGCCGTTGCGTGTGATCGCGCCGATGGTCGTACTCTCCAGCCTGGTCGTGTTCCTCAGCGGGATCGTGCTCCTGTTTGTCGGACCTTCGGCCCGTGCGACATGGTTCCCGATCCACAAGGACAGCTTCTTCGTATGGGTCGCGTTCATGGCGATCCATGTGATCGGACACCTGCCGTCGATGCCGGCGGTGCTGCAGGCGGACTACAGCCGCTATGCCGCCTACGACTATCAGGACGCAGGCGGTGATGTCACCGGCCGTGCGGGACGGATATTGGCGCTGAGCGGCGCTCTGGTGGCAGGAGCGGTGCTGGCGATTCTGGTGATCCCGGAGTTCGGTCCGTGGCTGCACGGCACGGGCATGGTTCACCACCACCATTCACTGCGATGACGATTCACACAACTCACACACGCGACGCAGCGCTACGTCAGCTTCACAGGATCAATCGCTGGCTGATCGCCGCCAGCCTCGTCCTGACCGGCGCTTTCGCCGAGGTAGCCGCAAACGCTTTCCCCGGCAAAACCACCAAGGCCGCCTCGACGAAGAAGGTGAAGCGATCAGGCGCACACTCCGGCTCCTCCAAGATGACCACACAGTCCCTGCAGCCGCCCGCCCACGCCCCGCAGGCCACGACCGAATCCTCATCCTCCCCGCCATCCGCGGCGCCCTCACAGGAACCCCCACCCCCTTCACAAACACCGGCGCCGGCGCAGGAACCGACCCCGGCACAAGAATCCGCGCCGGCGCAAGAACCGGCGCCAGCACAGGAATCCACAGCCACAACAGAAACGACCCCGACCCACGAATCTCCATCTGCGGAAAAATCGGCTCCAGTCGTGTCCGGCGGTTCCTGAAATGCCCGCGACCGTCACACCCGCCGTCCCGGGATCATGCGCGTGGGATGCGCTCGGCACCAGCGTTTCACTGCGCGTGGTCGACCCTGAGGCGCTCGGGGCCGCGCGCGCCGCAGTTGAACGCGAGCTCGCTGCAATCGATCACGCGTGCAGCCGCTTCCGGGCAGACTCTGAGCTGTCCGGCGTCAACGCACGCGCGGGCCGCCCAACGCAGATCAGCCCGCTGTTGATCGAAGCGCTGGAGGTCGCATTGCGTGCCGCCGAGCTAACCGGCGGCGACGTCGATCCAACCGTGGGCCGGGCACTTGAGCTTGCGGGCTATGACCGCGACTGGCGCCTGCTCGATCCTCCCGGCTCACAACCGACCGAGCCACCTGCGGTCACGCTGCAGGTGCGCAGCGGGTGGCAGGCGATCGTGCTCGACAAGACCAGTCGGTCACTGTGGATACCGGAGGGCGTTCGGCTCGATCTCGGCGCGAGCGCCAAGGCGTGGGGCGCCGACCGTGCTGCCGCAGCTGCACAGCAGGCCGGAGGCTGCAGCACGCTCGTGAGCCTCGGCGGTGACATCGCCACCGCTGGGCCTGCCCCCAACGGCGGCTGGCAGATCAGGGTGACCGACGATCATCGGAGTGACTGCTCGGCGCCGGGTCAGACGATCTCGATCCGCTCAGGCGGCCTGGCCACGTCAAGCACCATGGTCCGGCGTTGGAGTCACGCCGGCCGCACCATGCACCACATCATCGACCCGAGCACCGGCGTGCCCGTAGCGGATACCTGGCGTACCGTCAGCGTGGCAGCCGCCAGCTGCACCGATGCCAACATCGCAGCAACGGGCGCGCTCGTACGGGCACGGGCCGGTGCTGCATGGCTGGCCAGGACAGGCCTGCCAGCTCGACTCGTCAGCTGGGACGGCACGGTCACGTCGATCGGGGACTGGCCGTGCGAGGCCACCGTGGCGGGCACAACATGGGCGGCACCCTCGGGATGAACGCGCAACTCGTCACAGCCGGTCCCAGCGCCTACTGGTATCTGACCCGCTCGACGGGAGCGGTCGCACTGCTGCTGCTAACCCTCGCGATCGTCCTCGGTGTGATCGACGTGGAGCGGTGGAACACTTCTCGCTGGCCGCGCTTTGTAATCGACTCGCTGCACCGCAACGTCTCGCTGCTCGCGCTGGTGTTCCTTGTGGCACACGTCCTCACGTCGGTACTGGACAGTTTCGCCTCGATCTCGATCGTCGATGCACTCGTCCCGTTCGTGGGCTCCTACCGCCCATTCTGGCTGGGCCTCGGCGCAGTGGCCTTCGACCTGGTTCTCGCGGTCATCATCACGAGCCTGCTGCGCGCACGCATGGGGTTTGTGACCTGGCGCGCGGTGCACTGGCTTACCTACGCAAGCTGGCCGATCGCGCTCGTGCACGGCCTGGGCACTGGCAGCGATGCCAGCGGGATCTGGCTCTTGACGCTAAGCATCCTCTGCATCGCGGCGGTGCTCGCCGTGATACTCACACGCGTGATCGTGGGTTGGCGCGAGAACGTTGCACTGCACGGTGTGGCTCTCGGCAGCGCTGGCGCTTTCTTGCTGTTCATCGTGCTGTGGCTGCCGAGCGGACCGCTCAGCTCGGAATGGGCACGCCGCTCGGGCACGCCTCCCACGCTGCTGTCACATCCTCAGACGACCGCCAAATCCCACAGGGCAAGATGAGCGCCCTCAATTCCACTCTGACCGAGCCGCTGGCCCCGATGGCCCAGCAGTGCGTGCCTGCGCTGCCCCGGGTGCTCTACGGTGTCCCATCGCGTGGCGCGCTGTCGCTGGAGGAGCACGTCGCGATCCACGGCACCCTGCCCTCCACCGGCGGACGTGGCCGTCGGCGCGCTCGTGAGCGAGCGACGATGCTCATTGAGGAGATCGAGCGCTCCGGGTTGCTCGGCCACGGCGGCGCGGCGTTCCCCACCGCCGCCAAGATGCGGGCGGTCGCAGGTGCGCGCAGACGTGCGATCGTCGTGGTCAACGCGGCTGAGGGCGAGCCGGCGAGTCGCAAGGATCGCACGCTGCTGGAGACGCTGCCCCATCTCGTGCTCGACGGAGGCGTCCTGGCCGCCGAAGCCGTCGGCGCGGATGAGGTGATCGTGTGCATCTGTGAGTCAGCCGACCTCGGGATCGAGAGCTTGACCCGCGCGGTCGAGGAACGCGTCGCGGCTGGGTCAGGGCATTCGCCGAGCCTGCACCTGGTGGTAGTGCCTGCTCACTACGTCGCCGGCCAGGAGTCAGCCCTCGTCAATTACCTCAATGGCGGCCCAGCCAGACCGACGTTCACCCCGCCGATGCCCTTCGAGCAAGGTGTCAAGCACCGACCGACCCTGGTCCACAACGCCGAGACGCTGGCCCACATCGCGCTGATCGCCCGCCACGGAGCCCCATGGTTTCGCCAGCTCGGGACCCCCAGCCAGCCCGGGTCCACACTGGTGACGCTTTCCGGCCCGCTCACCTACCCCGGGGTGTATGAGATCGAGCACGGCGCTTCGCTCTCCTCTCTGGTCCAGGCCGCAGGTGGTACCACTGCCCGTCTGCGGGGCGCGCTCCTTGGCGGCTACGCCGGCTCGTGGGTCCACAGTGATCTCCTGAGCGGAATTGCTCTGTCAAACGAACACCTGGCCCCTTACGGCGCCTCCCTCGGCGCCGGCGTGGTGTTGCTGCTCTCCGAGCACGCCTGTCCCGTCGCTGAGACAGTCCGGCTCGCCGGTTGGCTCGCGGGGCAGAGCACCCGCCAGTGCGGACCTTGCGCATACGGCCTGGATGCCCTCGCCATGACGGTGCTGGAGATCGCCGGTGGCATCGCTCAAGCCAGGGCAAAGCAACGTGTCGAGCATCTTGCTTCGCTCACGGCGCGTCGCGGCGCCTGCAGCCACCCTGACGGAGCAGTCAACCTGATCCTCAGCTCACTGGAGACCTTCGAGGCTGAGTTCGCCGAGCACGCGCGACACGGCCCGTGCGACGGCTGTGCGCGCCCACCGGAGATGCCGATGCCATATCGAGCAGTCAGTCAGTGCGGATCACGCGGAACACGTCGATGAGCCAGCGCGCGCGAGTGAACCCAATCGCCTGCGAAGCACACGGCATGTGCGCCGAGCTGCTGCCCGAGCGGATCATCCTCGATGAGTGGGGCTACCCAATCATCGACGGTGCACCGCTCGAGATCTGGCAGGTGAAGCACGCAATCCGTGCTGCTCGTGCCTGCCCTACCTTCGCGCTGCTGGTTGAGCGTGACCGCTCGCCGGCCGTTGCGCATGCTCGCAGCGAACCTAGCGGCTAGAACTGGAAAGCTACGCGCCTCGGCCCGGCCCAGTCATCAAGCGAGGGTGACCTAAACGGATTCTCCGGCTCGCTCAGCGCTGCGATAGCGCCTGCGTGTTGCGCCTCCTACGACGAGTCTGTAGACGAAGCGCGATGGCGGCATGAAGTAGGAGGCGCGGGTATGCGGCGCGTAGGTGTTGCCGTCGAGCCAGCCGGTGTGGACGATCTGGCGCTGACCGGTGACGCCGTGTGAGAACCAGTGCGCTGTCAGACCGGCGCGACGGGCGCCAGGAGGCAGCAGCCCGAGGGGCGCGAGCAGCTCGATCCCCTGGCGCACCGTCGGCCCGATCCCGACGGGGACGATCATCGGCCGCTCGTCTGCGCCGACCCAGCCGAGCAGCACGTCGGGGAGACGTCGCGCTTCCCAGGCCGCGCGACGGTGAGCGACCCGCGGGCTGGTGCCCTTGGCCGGCGGCTTCTGCGACGGGGGCGGTGTCTCGGTGAGCTCCAGTCCGTAGGCCTGCAGAGGCCCGGCGCAGGTCAAGTCGGGCCAGACGACGACGCGCTCGACGAGGACCTCAACCTCGACCCGTCGTCCGTAGACGCGCAGCCAGCGCTTGGCGAGAGGACCGAGCCCGCCCCAGGGCTCGATGCGTTCCCACTGCTCGAGCACAGTCGAGGGGTAGTCCTCGACCGCAGCGCCGAGACTCGCGCGGCCCTGCACGAGCACGTACTCGGGGCGCTCGTGGTCCGCGTGGGCGCGAGTGTGGAAGGCGAGGGCGACATTCGGGTTGGCGCGGAGGCGGGCAAGCTTCTTCCAGGCGCCGACCGAGGTGTTGATCGAGACGGTGCCGGCCCCGCGATCGTGCAGGGCGAAGTTGGTCACTGGCGTGAGTACGACCCCGCGCGCCGGCGTCACATAGCCGAGCATGACCGCATGCTCGCCGCCAAGGATGGTCTCGACGCTGTCTGGCCAAATACTGGACGTCACGTCTTGAATTAATAGCAGACGCAACGTCCAGTAATCTGAAGGAGATGGGCGGGCCTGGGCGACCACGCAGCAAAGCCGCGCGAAGCGCGGTCCTTCGCGCGGCGCTGGAGATCGTCCAAGAGAGCGGCTACCCCGTGTTGACGATGGAGGGCATCGCCCGTCGCGCCGCCGTGAGCAAGCAGACCGTCTACCGCTGGTGGCCCTCCAAGGCCGCGGTCCTGCTCGAGGCGCTCAACGAGGGCGCGACCGAGATCGCACCGCTGCCCGACACCGGCGATTTGGCCGATGACCTGCGAGCGTTCCTGCGGCGCAGCACGCTCGGCGCACGCGGACGCACAGCGCGGCTACTCGTCGCTCTAATGGCCGAGGCACAGCTCTATCCGGCATTCGGACGGTCGTTTCAAACCGGGTTCCTCGCGCAGCGACGCGCCGTGATGGTAGAGCTATTGCAGCGCGCCCGCACGCGTGGCGAGATCAGGTCCGACGTCGACCTCGAGCTCGTCACCGAGCTGTTCTTCGGGGCCCTCTGGTACCGGCTGCTCGCCGGGAGCGGGACACTCGACCGGAGGTTCGCCGATCAGATCACGGATTTGTTGCTGAGGCTGGTGGCTGAGGCGTAGGGCACGAGGACCGGCCTAACCGGTATCGGTGGGATATGGCCGACGGTCTATGACCAAGACGAAGGCCTAACGTCGGGCCGTTCGCTTCTCGTCAGAGCTTCTGAGCGGTGCGATGCCCGCATCGGGCATTCCAGAGCCAAATCTCGCTCTGGCACCTTAAGCGGCGGACGGGGGTCGAACCCGCGACCTCAAGCTTGGGAAGCTTGCGCTCTACCAACTGAGCTACCACCGCACTACCCCGGATATTACGCCGCTCGGCCGCCCTTCGGCGCTCCCGCAGCCACGGGTGTCCCGCCCCCTGACGGATACGAGGGCACAGCAGCTGAGACCGCCCGACAGCAGGCCCACTACCCTTCCTGCCGGTGAGCAAACGCGCCTATATGCCCCTGATAGCCGGCCTGGTCGGAGCTGCGCTCGTGGGGCTGCTCATCTACGGCGTCTCCGCCCAGGCGCCGACCCGCACGCTCGATGACGCGGTCCACAGGGGCCTGCACCCCGCGGCTCCCGAAGCTCGGCGTGCGCTGCCGCTGCTGTCCGGTCATGGCAAGAGCACGCTTGCCTCCTACGAGGGCAAGGTCGTGGTGCTGAACTTCTGGGCTTCATGGTGTGAACCGTGCCAGGAAGAGGCGCCGCGGCTCGAGCGGATCCAGCAGGAGCTCGCGCACCACGGGGGAACGGTGCTCGGCGTCACCTTCCGGGATGCCTCTCCGGACTCTCTGAGCTTCATGAAGCGCTATCACCTGACATATCCCAACCTCGATGACACCACCGGGGAATTTGCCCGCGCCTATGGCACCAACGAGATCCCCGAGAGCTTCGTGATCGACCGCCACGGCCACATCGTGGCGGTCCTGCGCCAGGAAGCCAGCGAAGCTTTCCTGAACCGCGCTGTGTCGCTCGCGGAGAGCTCGTGAGACCCAGCCGCTCCACCGTCAGGCCGGCGATCCTTGCGCTGGCGGCGATCGTAGGCGCGCTTCTCTGCGCCCAGGCCAGCGCGGTGACGCCGCGCACCAGCCTGCCGGTGATCGAACGCCAGGTCATGTGCGTGACCTGCAAGATCCCGTTGAACGTGGCGGAGTCCCCGCAGTCCGACCGCGAGCGGGTCTTCATCCGGGGGCTGATAGCGCAGGGCCAGACCGAAGCGCAGATCAAGCGGGCGCTCGTGGCCCAGTACGGCACGGCGGTGCTGGGACTGCCCAGCGACAAAGGCTTCGGCCTGGCGGCCTACCTGGTGCCGATCGCCGTGGTCCTGGCGCTGCTTGCCCTGCTCGTGCTGCTGCTCCCGAGCTGGCGCCGCCACGCGCGCGCACAGGCAGCGCAAGCCTCGAGCGCTCCCGAGCTGAGCGCAAACGCGGCGGCGCGCCTGGACGCCGACCTCAAGCGCTTCGACTAGGGCCAGACCCACCTGTGCTCCTCTACATCTCGGCGGGCGCCTGCACCCCGAGCAGGTCGAGCGAGCGGGCAATCGTCTGCTGGGAGGCGAGACACAGCGCCAGCCGCTGGGATTCGAGCGCCGGCGACTCGGCGCCAAGCACGCGACAGTCGCGGTAGAAC
>DATHPT010000223.1:0-3772 GCA_035483615.1 Solirubrobacteraceae bacterium
ACGCTCACCGACTCGCTCTACCAGCAGCTGCGCGACCAGGCGATTGCGGTGATCCGCGCGGTGGGGGTCGAGACGGGCGGCTCAAACGTGCAGTTCGCGGTGAACCCCGAAACCGAGCAGATCCTCGTGATCGAGATGAACCCGCGCGTGTCGCGCTCCTCGGCGCTCGCCTCCAAGGCGACGGGCTTTCCGATCGCAAAGATCGCCGCGCGCCTGGCGGTCGGCTATCTGCTGGAGGAGATCGACAACGACATCACTGGCATCACCCCGGCGAGCTTCGAGCCGACGATCGACTACGTCGTCGTGAAGTGGCCGCGCTTCGCGTTCGAGAAGTTCCCGGGAGCGGTGCCGACGCTCTCCACCCACATGAAGTCGGTCGGTGAGGCGATGGCGATCGGGCGCACGTTCTCCCAGGCGTTCGCGAAGGCGCTGCGCTCGCGCGAGCTCGACAAGCCGCCGCGCCTTGAGGATCAGTCGGTCGAGAAGCTGCTCGACGGTCTGGACACACCTACCGCCGACCGCTACGAGGCGATCCTCGAGCTGTTCGCTCGCGACGTCGGGATCGACAGGGTTCATGAGCGCACGTCGATCGATCCGTGGTTTCTGCATGAGATCGAGCAGATAGCAAAGCATCCGCAGGCGCCCTTCGAGGGAGAGCGCTCTTTCAAGTCGGTTGACACCTGCGCAGCCGAGTTCCCGGCGCGCACGCCCTACTACTACTCGGGCTGGGAGCGCAGAGCCGCGCATGAGGTGGTGCGCGGCGAGCGGCCGTCGGTCGTGATCCTCGGCGCCGGGCCCAACCGCATCGGCCAGGGGATCGAGTTCGACTACTGCTGCGTCCATGCTGCCATGACGGTGCGCGAGTCCGGGCGCGACGCGGTGATTGTCAACTGCAACCCCGAGACGGTGTCCACCGACTACGACACCTCCGATCGCCTGTACTTCGAGCCGCTCACGCTCGAGGATGTGCTCGGCGTGATCGAGGTGGAGCGCCCGGAGGGAGTGATCGTGCAGTTCGGCGGCCAGACGCCCCTGAAGCTTGCCGATGGCCTGGTCAAGGCCGGCGTGCCGCTGCTGGGCACGAGCGTCGACGCAATCGATCTGGCCGAGGATCGCGGACGCTTCGGCGAGCTGCTGGAACGGCTCGGCTATCAGGCGCCGCCGTACGCAACCGCCTGCTCGGTCACAGAGGCGCTTGAGAGGGCGCGGGACGTCGGCTTCCCGCTGCTGGTGCGCCCCTCCTACGTACTCGGGGGACGCGCGATGGAGATCGTCTACTCGAGCGAGGATCTCGCCGACTACCTCCGTCGCGAGGCTCCCCATGCCGGGCAGGCGAACGATGCGAACGGAGCTGGGAGCAGGCCGACCATCTTCCTTGACCGCTTCCTGGAGAACGCGGTCGAGGTCGACGTCGACGCGCTCTGCGACGGCAGCGAGGTGTGGGTCGGCGGGATCATGCAGCACGTCGAGGAGGCAGGGGTCCACTCGGGCGACAGCGCCTGTGTGCTGCCGCCACACTCGCTCGGCGAGGAGATGCTCGATCAGATCAGGGCCGCCACACGCGATATCGCACTGGGGATCGGCGTCGTGGGATTGCTGAACGTCCAGTACGCGGTGCACGAGGGTCGGCTGTATGTGATCGAGGCGAATCCGCGCGCCTCGCGCACCGTGCCGTTCGTCTCAAAGGCGATCGGACGGCCGCTGGCGAAGCTCGCCTGCCGGATCATGCTGGGCGAGCGGATCGCCGATCTCGGTCTTCCCTGCGAGCGTGAAGGGCTTGGCTTCGGCGATCACGTGTCCGTCAAGGAGGCGGTGCTGCCTTTCGATCGCTTCGACGGCTCCGATTCGCTGCTGGGGCCCGAGATGCGCTCGACCGGCGAGGTGATGGGCATCGCCCGCGACTTCCCCACCGCCTTCGCCAAGGCCCAGGCGGCGGCCGGCTCGCCGCTGCCCAGCGGAGGCACTGCCTTCATCAGCGTCACCGACGGCGACAAGGCCGGCGTTTTCGCGGTCGCCCAGATCCTGCACGACAACGGCTTTCGGATTCTCGCCACGCGCGGCACCGCGGAGGCGATCGCGCGCATGGGGGTCCCGGTGCAGCCGATCAACAAGATCGGGGAGGGCTCTCCGCACGTTGTCGACTGGATCGCCCGTGGCGATGTCGAGCTGATCGTCAACACCCCCACGGGCTCCGGCGCGCGCACCGACGGCTGGGAGATCCGCCGCGCCGCGATCGCCCATGGCATTCCCTGCCTGACGACGCTCTCGGCGGGCGTCTCGGCGGCTCGCGCGATCGCCCAGGCAGTCAAGCATGGTGAGCCGGATGTGCTCTCGCTCCAGGATCTGCACACCGGGATGCGCGCGGGCGACGGCGCCGGCGGGACCCGGGTGGCGTGAGCGCCCCCGGGCTCACATCGTCCACGGGCGCATCACGCAGCCAGCGCCCGACCGCTCCCTTTGGACGGCGCCTGTTGACCGTCACAGCCGTACGCGAGCTCGGCGCCTACCGGGTGCTGCACGCCTCCGATCCGGACGGGCCGGCTCCGACCGCAGGTCAGTTCGCGATGCTCGCCTCCGCCGATCGCTGGGGCGCCGGCGCAGACGATCGCCCCTACCTGCCGCGTGCGTTCTCCTACGCGCGTTGGGATGCCGGCGAAGCCCAGTTCCTGCTCGAGGACGTGGGTCCCGGGACGCACCGCCTGTGCGAGTTGCGGGCAGGCGAGGGGCTGTGGGCGCTCGGACCGCTCGGCGAGGGCTTCGCAGCGCCCACGGAAGGCCGGCGTCCGCTGCTCGTGGGCGGGGGTGTGGGGATCGCCCCGCTTGCGATCTGGCAGGCGCAGCTTGACCCGGTTGACCGAACGGGTGCGCAGGGGGTCACGCTGCTCGGCTTCCGCGATCGCGCCCACGCAGAGGGCGCCGCCCTGCTCGCGGACGCCGTGCTGGCCAGCGATGACGGGTCGGTCGGCCATCGCGGCCTTGTGACCGATCTGCTGGTCGCGGAGCTCGGTCGTGACGCCCACGCCACGGTCTATGCGTGCGGGCCGCCGGCGATGCTCGAGTCCGTGCGAGCGCTGTGCGCCGCTCGCACGGTGCCAGCCCAGCTCGCACTGGAGGCCGGCATGGCGTGTGGCTTCGGCGCCTGCTTTGGATGCGTGGTGCCCAGGCACGGGGGAGGCTACCTGCGCGTGTGCGTAGATGGCCCGGTGGTGGACGCCTGCGAGATCGACCATGTTCTGCGATGAGCGTTGAGTTCTGTGGCCTGCGGCTCGCCCACCCGATTGTCAACGGCTCGGGCACCTTCGACGCGATCGCCGCGCGCCGGGCCTTCGGTGAGGCGCTACACAGCGCTTTTCCATTCGCGGCCTTCGTCTCGAAGACGATCACGCTCGAGCCACGTGCTGGCAACCCGCCACCGCGCCTGTGGGAGGCCCAGGCCGGGCTCGTCAACTCGATCGGCCTGCCCAACAAGGGCCTCGCGCGTTACGTGGCAGAGGATCTTCCAGAGCTCGCGCGGCTTCCGGCGCCGCTGATCACGAATGTGATGGGCTCGAGCGCCGAGGAGATCGCAGAGCTTCTGCGGGCATGCGACGCACGCGAGGAGATCGCCGCCGTCGAGCTGAACGTGTCGTGCCCGAACGTCCACACCGGCCTTGACATCGGCGCGGACCCGATCGCGCTCGAGCGGGTGCTGCACGCGGTCAGACCGGCGCTGGGCAAGCCGCTGGTGGTGAAGCTCACCCCCAACTGCGCGGATGTGGCCGAGTGCGCGAGG
>DATHPT010000224.1:0-10138 GCA_035483615.1 Solirubrobacteraceae bacterium
AGATACGTACGCAGGGTGCCGTCCTCGAACGCGACGGTGCGCGTGCCGACGGCGTCGAGCAGGGCGCGATCGTGGGAGACGAGCAGCAGGGCGCCCTCGAACGAGCGCAGGGCGTCCTCCAGCGCCTCACGGCTCTCGAGATCGAGGTGGTTGGTGGGCTCGTCGAGGATCAGCACGTTCGGAGGACGTGGGGTGCCGTTCATCAGGATCGCCAGCGAGAGCCGCCGGCGCTCTCCGCCCGAGAGACCGTCCAGAGGCTTCTCGGCGGCCTCCCCTGAGAACAGGAACCGTCCGACCAGCGCACGGGCCTTGTTCGGGGTCAGGCCGGTGGCGCGCTGGGCGGCCTCCACCACGCTCTGTCCCGGCGGGCCGCCGGCGCCCAGCTCCTCGGCGTGCTGGGAGAGATAGCCGACGTTCACGTTGTGGCCGGTGCTGAGCTTGCCGGCCGCCAGTGGGCGCCGTCCCGCAAGGGTCTCGATCAGAGTGGTCTTGCCCGCCCCGTTGGGGCCCACCAGCGAGACGTGCTCGCCGCGCTCGAGCCACAGCTCGGCCTGATCGAGCAGGACGATGGGCTCCTGCTCGGCGGGTTTGTCCGCACCTTTCCCCCCGCTGGCCTCTCCCCCGCCATGCGGGCGCCTGCTGGCCTTGCCCTTGCCGGTCTCACCCCTGCCTGTCTCACCCCTGCCTGTCTCACCCCCGCCGGCCTGCGTGCCGCCGACCTCGATGCGCCCGTCCTGCAGCTCGAAGATCACCCGGCCGGTGCGCTCAGGCGCCTTGAAGGCGAACTCGAGGGTTGCCGCGTCCCGAGGGTCGCGCTCGATGCGCTCGATCTTTGCGAGCTGCTTGACGCGTGACTGTGCCTGACGCGCCTTGGTGGCCTTGGCGCGGAAGCGCTCGACGAAGCGCTCCATGCGCGCGATCTCGGCCTGCTGCTTGTCGATGGCCTTCCCGAGCGCCATCTCGCGGGCCGCCTGCTCGCGTCGCCAGGCGTGCCAGGTGCCGGCGAAGAAGCGCGAGCGAGATGAAGCCCCCGTCGCCCCGCCGTAGAGCTCGAGCACGGCGGTGCCGACCGCCTCCAGGAACCAGCGGTCGTGGGCTACCAGCATCACCGCCGCGTCGAGCTCGACGAGCGTCTGCTCCAGCCACTCCAGCGACCCGATGTCGAGATGGTTGGTGGGCTCGTCCAGCAGCAGCACGTCGGCGCTGGTGGCAAGCGCCCGGGCGAGCGAGGCGCGCGTGAGCTGGCCGCCCGAGAACGTGTCGAGGCCCCGGTCGAGGTCGGCGTCGGAGAACCCGAGGCCATGGGTCATGACGGTGGCGCGGTCGCGCCACAGGTAGCCGCCGTGGGACTCCAGGCGGGCCTGGGCACGGGCATAGCGGTCGAGCAGCGCATCCTCGCTGGCGCCGGCCGCCATCCGCTGCTCGAGCGTCGCGAGCTCGGCCTCGATCGCAAGCTCCTCGGCGCAGCCGGAGAGCACGTAGTCGCGCAGGGACATGCCTCGATCCCGGGGTGGGCGCTGGTCGTGCAGAGCGATCCGCACGCCCTTGGACACGCTCAAGTCGCCCCTGTCGATCGTCTCCTCGCCGGCGATCATGCGCAGCAGCGTCGTCTTGCCGGCTCCGTTGCGACCCGCGATCGTGAGGCGTTCGCGGCGCTCGAGCTTGAACGAGACGCCGCCGAGCAAGGGCTTGCCGGCCATATCCTTATGGAGGTCTGAGGCGATTAGAAGGGCCACGTCGAGGATGGTAGGGGCGCGGGCAGGCAAGTACGCGGCGCGCTCAGATAAGATCAGTGGCCACATGCGCCGCTTGCTGACCACCCTCCTCGCGTCCGCCCTGCTGCTGCTCGTGCTCGCTCCGGCGGCGTTTGCATACAACGACGGACGCGGCTTCTATGGGGCCACCAACGACAAGGTGGTGACGAACGCCGGGTTCATCCTGATCCTGTTCTTCCCGCTGTTCGTGCTTGCGATGAGCCTGCTCCAGTGGCGCTTGGAGAAGCGCAAAGACGCGCGCAAAGCCGCCCAGAAAGCGCGTGTAGGCGACGCGCGCTGGCGCGGCGGTTGGTAGAGGCTCCGCTCTGACCCAGCCCGCGCCGGACCCCGTTCGCTACGAGCGACACGGCGCGGCCGCCGTGGTGAGCATCGATCGTCCGGAGCGGCGCAACGCCGTGGACGGACCGACCGCCGAGGCGCTGCACGCGGCGCTGGAGCGTTTCGAGGGCGAAGATGAGGCACGTGTGATGGTGCTCACGGGCGCCGGTGGGATCGCGTTCTGCGCGGGCGCCGATCTGAAGGCGATCGACACATTCGGCGACCGTCTGATGGCCGCAGAGGGGCCGATGGGCTTCACGCGTCTGACGCCGTCCAAGCCGACGATCGCGGCGATCTCCGGCTTCTGCCTGGCGGGCGGACTTGAGCTCGCGCTGTGGTGCGATTTGCGAATCGCCACCGAGGCCTCACGGCTCGGCTATCCCGAGCGCCGCTGGGGGGTTCCGTTGATCGATGGCGGCACCCAGCGGCTGCCGCGGATCGTGGGTCTCGGGCGGGCGCTTGATCTGATCCTCACGGGGCGGATCATCGACGCGCACGAGGCCCAGGCGATGGGGCTGGTGAGCGAGGTGGTGGCCGAGGGCGCCCATCTCGAGCGGGCGATCGAGCTGGCCAACAATCTCGCGCGCTTTCCACAGCGCACGATGCTGGCCGACCGCCGCGCCGCGATCGAGGGCCTGGGAATGACCCTCGAGCAGGGCCTCCAGCTCGAGGCGCAGGCCGGCCCGGAGGTGTTCATGGACGCGGTCGAGGGCGCGCAGCGGTTCGCCTCCGGGGAGGGACGCGGCGGCGCCGGAGCGGGGGCCTAGCCGGCACCTCCGGCCGGCACCGCTAGCCGGCACCGCTTCGCACAGCGAATCGCAGCGAATCACAGCGAGATAAATGCGAGCAGGCGCCCCGGGAAGCCGCTCTGGGTCTATCCTCGGCTGATCGAACCCCGGGAGATCTCATGGCCTATTTCGTAACAGGAGCGACAGGCTTCATCGGCCGCCGTCTCATTGAGCGGTTGCTCGAGCGCAAGGGCAAGATCCACGTCCTTGTGCGCGAGGACTCGCTCGGGCGGCTGGACGACCTGACGGAGCGCTGGGAGCTGCTTGCCGGGTCTAGCGCCGTCAAGCGCATCGATCCGGTCATCGGAGATCTGCGCGAGCCGCTGCTGGGGCTCGACGACGAGCAGGTCGCCGCGCTGGCGGGGACGATCGAGCACTTCTTCCACCTGGCGGCCGTGTATGACATGACCGCGCCCGCCGAGCTGGACATGGCGGTCAACGTGGGCGGCACCACTCACGCGGTGGAACTGGCGGGGGCTCTGCAGGCGACGCGCCTGCACCATGTCTCCTCGATCGCGGTGGCGGGCGCCTACAAGGGCGTGTTCAACGAGGGCTGCTTCGACGAGGGCCAGCGACTGCCCTCGCCCTATCACGCGACCAAGTTCGAGGCCGAGCGGATCGTGCGCGAGCAGGCGCATGTGCCCTGGCGGATCTACAGGCCGGGGATCGTGGTCGGCGACTCGAAGACCGGCGAGATGGACAAGGTCGACGGGCCCTACTACTTCTTCAAGGCGATCCAGAGGATCCGCCAGGTGGTGCCGCAGTGGATGCCGCTGGTGGGACTGGACCTCGGCAAGACGAACATTGTGCCGGTCGACTGGGTGGCGGGAGCGCTCGACCACATCGCCCACGAGCCCGCGCTCGACGGGAGGGCCTTCCATCTGACCTGTCCGCGCTCACAGCGTGTGGATGAGATGGTGAACGACCTGGCCGCCGCCGCCCGGGCTCCGCGATTCGCGGTGAGCGTGGACAAGCGCCTGCTCGACGCGATCCCGACGAGCCCGCTGTCGCTGCTGATGCGCGTGCCGCCGCTGCGCCAGGCCCGCAGTCTGACGCTGCGCGAGCTGGGCATCCCAGAGGAGGTGCTTGAGCACGTCAACCTGGTGCCGTCCTTCGACACGCGCCAGGCCGAACAGGCGCTGGCGGGCTCGCCGTTCGAGCAACCGCCGGCCCTGCGCGAGTACGCGGTGCACCTGTGGGACTACTGGGAGCGTGAGATGGACCCGAGCATCAGCCGAGGGCGCACGCTCGGGGAGGCGATCCGCGGCAGACGCGTCCTGATCACCGGGGCGTCCTCGGGGATCGGCAGGGCCACGGCGCTGAAGGTGGCTGCCGCGGGCGGGGTCCCGCTGCTGGTGGCGCGCAATGTGGAGAAGCTGGAGGAGGCGCGCGCCGAGATCGTGGCGGCGGGCGGGGTCGCCTATGTGTATGCGGCCGACATCTCCGACATGGAGGAGATCGAGCGGCTGATCGAGCGGGTCAAAGAGGACCATCGCACCGTGGACATGCTCGTCAACAACGCGGGACGCTCGATCAGGCGCTCGATCGCGCTCAGCTACGACCGCTTCCACGACTTTGAACGCACGATGCAGCTCAACTACTTCGGGGCGATCAAGTTGATCATCGGCCTGCTCCCACAGATGCGGGCACGCGGCTTCGGCCACATCGTGAACGTGTCCTCGATCGGGGTGCAGACCAACCCGCCGCGCTTCTCCGCCTATGTGGCCTCCAAGGCCGCGCTTGACGCCTTCACGCGGGTGGTGGCCTCCGAGGTGGTGGGCGACGGGGTGAGCTTCACCACGATCCACATGCCGCTCGTGCGCACTCCGATGATCGCGCCGACCAAACTGTATGACGCGTTCCCCACGATCACGCCCGAGGAGGCGGCGGACATGATCTGCGAGGCGCTGCGCACCCGACCGAAGCACCTGGGCACCACGCTCGGCACGACCGGAGAGGTCCTGTACGCGCTGGCGCCGGGCGTGGTGGATCGCATCCTGCACTTGGCCTATCGCGTGTTCCCCGACTCGGCCGCCTCGCGCGGAGAGACCGAGACAAGCGAGCGGGCGTCCTTGGAGCAGCTTGCGATGGCGAACCTGATGCGGGGTGTGCATTGGTAGGAAGCCCAAGCCGCATGCGGCTTGGGCAGCAGGGCCGCATGCGGCCCTGCCTCGGGGCCGCACATGTGCGGCCCCGCCGGCCGGTGCGTGCACCGGCCGGAACAGCTCTATGAACCACATGCACGGACGGCCTCCCGCATGCGCCGAGTGGAACAGAAATAGGATTGATCGGTGAGTCCCAGCGGTCCCGCGATCGAGGTCCATGACCTGCACAAGCGCTATGGCGAGTTCGAGGCTGTGCGGGGCATCGACATCGAGGTGCAGCGTGGCGAAGTGTTTGGCTTGCTGGGACCGAACGGGGCCGGCAAGACGACGACCGTGGAGATCCTTGAGGGCTACCGCGAGCGGACCTCGGGCGAGGTGTCGGTGCTCGGACACGATCCCGCCCTGCGCGAGAGCGCGCTGCGCAAGCGCATCGGCATCGTGCTGCAGTCGGGTGGCATCTACAGCCATCTGACACCGCGGGAGGCGCTGCGCCACTGGGCGAGCTTCTACCCCAAGCCCCGCGATGTCGAGGAGGTCCTGACCCTGATGGGCCTGCAGGAGAAGGCCGAGGAGCGCACCCGCAAGCTCTCGGGCGGCCAACTGCGGCGACTTGACTTTGCGCTCGCGCTGGTCGGCGACCCGGAGCTGATCTTCCTCGACGAGCCCACCACCGGCTTCGATCCGGCCGCCAGGCGTACGGCCTGGGAGACGGTGCGCTCGCTCAGGGAGCTCGGCAAGACGATCCTGCTGACCACCCATTACCTCGATGAGGCCCAGGCGCTCGCCGATCGGGTGGCGATCGTCAAGGACGGGCGGGTGCTTGCGATCGGACCGCCACTGGAATTGAGCGCCCACTCACCCCATCCACCTGCAGCAGCCCACTATCGCGTCGCCTACCGGGACGCGAGCGGAGAGCTCGTCGAGATCCAGACCGACGATCCGACGCGCACGCTGAACGAGCTGACCGCCGGAGCCCTTGCCCGTGGCGAGCAGCTGGAGGAGCTGAGCGTCGGTCGCCCCACGCTGGAGGACGTCTACCTGGAGCTGACCGCCGATGTTTAAGCGACCGATCTCCCCGTCTGCCTGGCTGACCGCTGATCCTGAGAGACAGATCTTCCCGCCTGCCGGACTGACCGCTGATCCAGAGAGACCGATCTCCCCTCCTGGAGGGTTGACCGCAGATGTCTGACGCGTTCATGCTCACCTGGCGCCAGTACCGGCTGGAGCGACACATGTTCTGGCGCAATCCAAGCGCCGCCTTCTTCAACTTCATGCTGCCGTTGCTGTTCCTGGTGGCGGGCGGATTGATCCTGCACGGAAAACAGCACGACCTGAATCTGCTGATTCCGGCGATCGCAGGCATGAGCGTGATGTCGACCACGTTCACGGCGCTTGCCTACAACATCGTGTTCCTGCGCGAGCGGGGGGTGCTGAAGCGCATTCGCGGCACACCGTTGCCGACCGTCTCCTATTTCGGGGGGGTGGCAGGCAACGCGGTCACGAACACGGCGCTGCAGATAGCGATCATCACGGTGGCGGGCAAGCTCTTCTTCGGGATCGGATGGCCGCGCGATTGGGGCGAGCTGGTTGTGTTCGTGGTGGCGGGCGTGGTGTGCTTTGCGGCACTCGGCGTGGCGTTTGCCCACACAATCCCGAACTTCGAGTCGACCGCGGCCTATGTGAACGCGGTGTTCCTGCCGGTGGTGTTCGTGTCCTTCTACGTGTTCGACTCCCAGAGCGCGCCCGCGTTCCTGCGCAACATCGCCGGGGCGCTGCCGCTCAAGCCGCTGATAGACGGCCTGTCTGGAGCGATGGTGACCGGTGTGGGCCTCGCCGATAACCTGTCGGCGCTGGCCGTGATCGGCCTGTGGGGCGCCTTCGGCGTGTTCTTCGCCATTCGCGGGTTCTCGTGGGAGCAATCGCGGGACTGACCCGCAGAGAGGGAGTGCAATGAAGCAGCTTGCCGGGGACGTGTACGTGCTGAAGGGGTTCCCTCCGAACGCGATCAACGTGTATGTGATCGGCGATGTGCTGATCGACGCGGCCACCCGCCAGGCCGAGAAGAGGATCTTCAAGCAGATCGCGGGCCACACGATCAAAGCCCATGCCCTGACCCATGTGCACCCCGACCATCAGGGTTGCAGCCACGTGGTGTGCGAGCGGTTGGGCGTTCCCCTGTGGTGCGGACAGGACGACGTGCCGGCGATGGAGACCGCGGGGAGCGTCGTCGGGGCAAAGGTGCCCGCCTGGGCGAAACGCGTTCAGGAACGCTGGTGGGTCGGGCCTCCCCATCCGGTCGCCAGGGCGCTGCGGGAGGGCGATGAGGTCGCGGGATTCACCGTGCTCGACGCCCCGGGGCACACGCGCGGGCACGTCGCGTTCTGGCGCGAGTCGGACCGTGTGCTGATCCTCGGCGACGTGTTCAACAACATGAATACGATCACCGGCATCCCCGGGTTGAACGAACCGCCGGCCATATTCACCGATGACCCGGTGCGCAACCGAGCCTCGGCGCGTAGGCTGGCTGCGTTGCGCCCGGCGCTCACCTGCTTCGGGCATGGCGCCCCGCTGCGCGACCCCGACAGGCTCGCCGACTTCGCGGCGCAGCTGCCGAGCTGAGCCGTCCCGGCTCACGAGTGAGACCTTCCAAGCCACCCTGCTCATGACCGAGACCTTCTAAGCCGCTCCGAGCAATGACCGAGAGCATCTTTCTCGCCGACGGTGAGCGGTTCATCCCGACCGAGCACGCCCGCGGCCCCTGGGATCCGCGAGCGCTTCACGGAGGAGCGCCGGCCGCGCTGATGACGGGCGCCCTCGAGCAGGTGCAGCCGGGCGCCGAGCTGCCATTCGCTCGGCTCTCCTTCGAGTTCCTGCGCCCGGTTCCGATGGCGCCGCTGAAGCTGAGCACGCGCATCACGCGAGCCGGGCGACGGGTGCAGGCTCTGGAGGCGGAGCTCAGCGCGGAGGACGTGACGGTGTGCCGGGCCAGCGCATTGCGAATCATGCCGGCTCCCGTGGAGTTGCCCGAGCTCGCGCTCGCACAGGTGCAGGCAGCCGGCCCCGATGCGATCGCGGGTCCCCAGGACGGTGAGCATGTTCACTTCGCACTGGACGACCTGGAGCGCAAGAGCTTCGCCGCCAGCGCGATGGAGATGCGCTTTTTGAAGGGGCGACCTCTGACCGGGGAGCTGCCCGAGATGGACACGCCCGCTGGTCACGCTCCGAGCGGAGCTGCGACGGTGTGGATGCGGCTGCGTCATCCGCTTCTGCCCGACCAGCCGCTTACGCCGCTCGCGCGGGTGGTGGCGACCTCTGACTTCGGCAACGGGGTGGCCACCGTGCTGCCGTTCGACCAGTATCTGTTCATCAACGCGGACCTCACGATCTCGCTGAACCGTCGCCCTGAGGGAGAGTGGGTCGCCCTGGACGCGCACACCCTGCTTCACCCCGATGGGATCGGCTGGGCCGAGAGCGTGCTGCACGACGAGCGCGGGGCCCTCGGACGGGCCACCCAGGCGCTCGTGGTACAGCGACGCTAGCTGGCGATCGCACCTCGGCCGTTGGAGGGCGAGGCGATCTCGAACTCGGGGAGGTTGTTGCCCTCTTCGAGCTCGGTCAGCTCTCCCTCGCGTTCCTGCAGGTAGGCGCGCAGCGCCTTCTCGAGACCCTTGCCGCGCCGGAAGCCCTCGAACATCTCGTGAACCGGCAGCTCGGGATCGTCGAGACGGCTGACGATCAGCTTCAGCTCCTCATAGCCCTGCTCGAACGTGATCTGCTCGCGCGCAGGCGGGGCCTCCCCCGGCCGTGGCGGCTGTCCGGGAGCCTCACCCCGGCCCGCGCGCAGCTCCTGCTCGTCGGTGGGCTCGAACATGATCGCCTGCGACTGGGTCGCCTCGCTCATAGCTGCTCTCCTCGCTTGATGTCGGTGATTGCGGCGCTCGCCTCGCCGTCGGCGAAGCTCAATTCGAGGACCTCGCCGGGATCGAGCTCACAGACGCCCTTGATCGGACGGCCGGTGGCGTCGCTCGCCATGACCCATCCACGCCGGCGGAAGTCCTTCGCGTCGATGACCGCACCAAGCGCCGCCACCCGCTCGGTGTGGCGCGCGAGCAGGCGCCCTACGGCGGGTGCGAGCCGGCTCGCGTCGCGGTCGACGCCCTGGCGTTGCAGGGCCAGACGCCGGCGCAGCTCACGCATCGCTTCGGCGGAGCGGCGATCCAGGGCCGCGATCAGGTCCAGGCGCTTGCGGGTGACGCGCGCACGAGAGCTTTGCAGCAGCTCCCCCATCCGCTCCACCATCAGCCGCGGACGGTCGAGCACGCGAGCCAGGGCGAGCCTGTGGCGGTCGAGCTCGTCAAGCAGTTCGACGCTGGAATAGCGAATCGCGAGCTCTGCCGCCTTGGCCGGGACCGGCGCGTGGGCGGCGGCGACGTGATCGCAGTTGGGGCGGTCCTTGGTGTGGCCGATGCTCGTTATGACGGGAATTGCGCAGGCGAAGATCGCACGACACAGGCGCTCGTCGTCGAATGCCAGCAGGTCGGCGGTCGAGCCGCCGCCGCGGGCGACCACGATCACGTCCACCCCCTCTGTCGCCTGCAGGCGCCCGAGGGCGTCGATGACCGACCCGACCGCCTGCACTCCCTGCACGGAGGCCGCGCAGAAGACGATGCTCTGCGGGGGAAAGCGCCGGCGCAGCGCCTGGATCACGTCGATGTTGGCGTCGTTGCGCGCTGCGACGACGCCAACCCGGCGCGGGAAGCGGGGCAGCGGCTTGCGTCGGTGCGGATCGCACAGACCATCGGCCTGCAGGCGCCGCAACGTCTCGGCCCGGCGGCGCAACAGCTCGCCGTCGCCGGTCGGGCGGATGCGGTCGACGATCAGCTTCGTGGCACCGCGGGGAGCGTAGAAGCCGACACGCTCGTAGTGAGCCTGGACCAGGTCTCCCTGGGCCGGCAGGGGCTTGCAACGCGGCACCCGCCCGCGCCAGATGCAGGCATCGAGGCTGGCGGACTCGTCGGCGAGCGTAAGGTACACGTGCCCGGAGGAGCCGTGCACGTTGATCGCGGTGACCTCCCCCTCGATCCAGCCATCCCCGAGGCCCCTGAGGGCGCCGTCGATGCGACCCGCGACCTGGGAGACGCTGGGCGCGGTG
>DATHPT010000225.1:0-4234 GCA_035483615.1 Solirubrobacteraceae bacterium
AAATCGCGCGCGAAGTTCGCGCTGCGGGGGTCGCGGCCGAGCCCAGGGCCGAGCGCCAGAGCGCCCGCGCGTGCAAGCTGCTCCTCGGCGCCCGACAGCGACTCGGGCGTGAGCGAGCCCTGCTCTTCGATCAGCCCCCGAGTCATGACCTCCATCGACTGCCCGTCGAGAACTCGCCGCAATGACTCGGGTACGCACGCTGTGACGTAGCCGGCGCCTGCACGCATAGCGGCAAGCGCCGCCATTGCCGGCGCGCCGGCCAGCCCCGACGAGCCGCCCACCACGACAACGTGACCGCTCGTGAACTTCGTCGAGCCAGCCGTCCTGGAGGGCAGTTCTGCGAGTACGCTTGGGTCGATCAAACCGATTTCCGTCGCGGCGGGCGCTCCGCGGGGAATACCGATGTCGAGCCTGACGATCTGACCTGCATGGCGCTTGCCCGGATGGATCCACAGGCCGGGCTTGGACGCGTGAAACGTGACGGTGCGATCGGCCTGCACGGCGACCCCGGCGATCGCTCCCGTGGAAGCGTCAACGCCGCTGGGCACGTCCACGCTGACAGTGAGCCCCGGTGCACCGTTCATGGCCTCGATCGCTGCTGCCGCAGGATCGTTCGGGACGCCGTTGAAACCGGTGCCAAGCAGGGCATCCACGATCACCGTCGCCCGTGCAAAGGCCTCACCTGCCGCGGACTCCTCGAGTCCGACGGGCGCCTCGCCGGGAAGACGCTCGAGGTTGGCCCTCGCGTCCTCCGACAGCTCCTCCGATGGCGCGAGACAAACAACGGTCACCTCCCTGTCGGCCTGGCGCAAGAGTCGCGCAACGACCAGGCCGTCGCCGCCGTTGTTGCCCTTGCCGCAGACGACCGTCAGCGGGCCGTCGTGAGCAAGCTCCTCGACGGCCTGGGCCACGCCCTCGCCGGCACGCTCCATCAGATCGAGCGATGGGATCTTGCGCTCGTCGATCGCCCAACTGTCGACCGCTCGCATCTGCGACGCATCCAGCAGCGGCTCGCACCAGTCGGGGAGGCCTCCCATGACGAGCGATACTAAGGGCCTCGCCGCCAGGACTACTCGACCGTGACCGTCTTGGCCAGGTTGCGCGGCTGATCCACGTTCAAACCGCGTCGCCGGGCTATCTCATAGGCGAGCATCTGCAGCGGGATGACCGCGAGGATCGGCTGGAGCATCCAGTCGACGCTCGGCACCGGGATCGCGACGTCCACCTGGTCTTCCAGTCTGGTGTTGCCCTTGGTGGTGACCGCGATCACGTGGGCTCCTCGGGCGCGCACCTCCTGCATGTTGGACACCATCTTCTCGAGCACCGGCGAGTCTGTCGCTACGCACACCACGGGCGTGGACTCGTCGAGCAGGGCGATCGGTCCATGCTTCATCTCGCCCGCCGCATAGGCATCGGTGGCGATGTAGGAGATCTCCTTGAGCTTCAGAGCACCCTCCAGGGCAACCGGCAGGCCTACGTGGCGCCCGATGTAGAGGAAGAACTCCTTCTGCCAATGAGCCTCGGCGACCTCGCCGATCTGCTCGTCGAGGTCGGCGATCACCTGGTCGATGCAGTGCGGTAGGCGCTTGATCTCCCTCACCAGCTCGGTGACCCGTTCACCGGCGAGCGTGCCACGCAGCTCTGCCAGACGCAGGCCGAGCAAATATATGACCGCCACCTGGCAGACAAACGTCTTGGTGGCCGCGACGCCTATCTCCAGTCCGGCCCTTGTGAACAGGACCCCGTCTGCATCGCGGGTGGCCTGGGATCCCATCACGTTCGTTATCGCGAGCACGGTGGCGCCACGCTCGCGCGCCCTGCGCATCGCAGCCAGCGTGTCCGCGGTCTCCCCGGACTGGGAGATCCCGATCACGAGATCCCCCGGACCGACGACCGGGTTGCGGTAGCGGTACTCGGAGGCGACATCCATCTCCACCGGCACCCGTGCCCACTCCTCAATCGCATAACGGCCGATCAGACCGGCGTGGTAGGAGGTCCCGCAGGCGACGATCACCACGCGTTTGATGTCCGCGAGTATCGCCTCGTCGAGAGCGCCGTGCTCGTCGAGGTCGACCCCCTCGCCATGGGCAACGCGATCTGCGATCGTCTCCGCCACGGCGTCCGCCTGTTCGTGGATCTCCTTGAGCATGAACGTCTCATAGCCGCCCTTCTCGGCGGTGTCCTCATCCCAGTCGATCCGCTCGACGGGCCGCTCCACCGTCTCGCCGGTGGAAGTCAGGATCGTGACTCCCTCCGGACGCAGCACCACGAGCTCACCGTTCTCGACGTACTGGACAGAGCGTGTCTGTGCGAGGAACGCGGGCACTGCGGAGGCGATGAACTGCTCTCCCTCGCCGCGGCCCACCACCAGCGGGCACTCCTTGCGGGCCCCCACCAACCTATCTGGCTCATCAGCGCTCATCGCCACGAACGCGAAGTGGCCTTCGAGCTGGTTGAACGCGCTTCGCACAGCCCCGGCGAGATCGCCCTCGTAGTGAGCGGCGACCAGGTGGGCGATCACCTCTGCGTCGGTCTCGGAGGTGAACATGTTGCCTTCGGCGGTAAGGCGCTCCTTGAGCGCCATGTAGTTCTCCACTATCCCGTTCACCACCACGTGCAGGCGGTCCTGTGGGTCGTAGTGCGGGTGGGCGTTCTCCTCACTGACGCGCCCGTGGGTGGCCCAGCGCGTGTGCCCGATTCCGGTGGTGGACGCGAGGCCCGGCTCTACCATCACGGCTACTGCCGTACCGCCATCGCTCTGGTCGATCCCGCCGTCGAGCTTTGCCTGGAGTGCGCTCAGGTTGCCGACCGATCGCACGGCCTCGATGTGATCCTCGACGATCAACGAGATCCCGGCGCTGTCATAGCCGCGATACTCGAGCTTCCTGAGCCCGGCGAGCAGGAGCTCGCGAGCGGGGCGCCTTCCCACGTAGCCAACGATGCCGCACACGGCGACGACGATATCAGCGGCCTCCCAGGGCTCCTTCGGCCCGTCTCCCATGCATGAGCCCAGCCTCCAGACTCATCCAAGCCCACTTACCTGAGCCGGTTCCTTTGCCTAATCGAGCCCACCAACCCAGCCCATCTACCCAGGTGCAGTTCCCAGCCAAAGCCCAGCCCACCCAGCTAAGCCCCAGCCTTGCCCCCGGAGTCTCCCCCTCAGGCCAGCTCGTGCTCCACGAGTGCCACAAGGCGTGAGCAGACGGCGTCCGCCTCCTCTTCGGTGGGCGCCTCCACCATGACTCGCACAAGCGGCTCGGTGCCGCTGGGGCGCACGAGCACCCGGCCGCGACCTGAGAGTGCCCTGTCCTCCGCTTGCACAGCCTCTGTAACGTCATCGGCGCTCGCAAGGGCCTCTCTGTCTCGCACCCGTACATTGACGAGCCGTTGTGGCAGCTTCTCCATCGCTTTGCGCTCAACGAGGTCGCCTCCGGCAAGCGCCTCGAGCGTCAGCAGCGCGCCCGCGATCCCGTCACCGGTGCTGTTGAAGCCCATCTCGATGATGTGCCCCGACTGCTCTCCTCCCAGAGCCCAGCCCTTGCGGCGAAGCTCCTCCAGCACGTAGCGATCGCCGACATTCGTGCAGGCGACGTCGATGCCGGCGTCGCGCATGGCCGCGTGAAAACCGTAGTTGGTCATCACCGTCACCACCACCCCATCTCCGGCCAGACGCTTCTGCTCACGCAGGTGCAGGGCAGCGAGCGCGATCAGCTCGTCGCCGTCGACCACCTCGCCGGCGCGATCGACCGCGAGCACGCGATCGCCGTCGCCGTCGAAGGCGAGGCCGAGCGCGTGACCCTCGGATCGCACTCGATCGCCAAGACCGGCGATGTGGGTGGATCCACACCCTGCATTGATGTTGCGCCCGTCGGGACCGGCAGCCACGACTGTGACGTCAGCGCCGAGGCGTCTGAATATCTCAGGCGCCACCTCATAGGTCGCGCCGTTGGCGCAGTCGATCAGAATGTCCAGTCCATCGAGGCGCAGGCCGGCGAAATGGGTCTCCAGCTCTCTCAGATAGTCCTCGTGGGTTCCCCGCAGCTCACGAACGCGCCCGATACGGCCGGTCCCAGTCGATCGATCGCTGCTCTGCAGCTGCTCTTCGATCGCCCGCTCGGCGTCGTCGGAGAGCTTGAAGCCGTCCGCGGCGAAGAACTTGACCCCGTTGTCCTGGTAGGGGTTGTGCGAGGCCGACAGCACCACCCCCAAATCGAAGCCATAGCGTTTGATGAGC
>DATHPT010000226.1:0-5317 GCA_035483615.1 Solirubrobacteraceae bacterium
TGCGCGCGTCCACTGCCGCCCCGAAGATCACGAACACCAGGAAGAAGGTCAGGATCGCCTCCAGCAGGAATCCCGAGCTGGCGTTGACGCCATGTCCTAGCGCTGGCACACCGAGCTTGACCGCTTCGGTCGTCGCTCGGGGCAACAGCTGCTTCACGAGCAGCGCCGCCAGCGCTGCGCCGCCGAACTGCGCTACCCAGTACACGGGGGCTAGCGCCGGCTTCATCTTGCGGGTGATCAGGAAGCCGAACGTGACGGCCGGGTTGAAGTGCCCACCAGAGATGTGGCCCAGCGCGCACACCATCACGCCGATCGCAAGGCCGTTGGCGACTGCCACTCCGATCAGCGAAGGGTCGGTGATAGCGCCGGAGGCCGCCGCAGCGCCGGCGCCGATGAAGGTGAGTGTGAAGGCGCCAACCATCTCGGCCACGGCGCGACGCAAGGTGTCTTCGGACATGTGGGAAAACCTATGCGCTGGCCCGGACGGATTTGGTTGCAAATGGGAGGGGCCGCGCGCGTGCGCACAAAGTGAGCTTTCTTCGCGCGCACGCGCGCGACAGCCGTTTTGGGAGTGCATACACTGAGAGCGATGCGACGCCGGGTCACATTCTCGCGCAACCTGACGCTTTCGCTGTCGCGGACGTGTCGCTGCTACTGCAAGTACTGCGCCTTCGCCACCCACAAGGCGCACCTGTACGCCCCTGAGGAAGTGCTGAAGATCCTCGACGACGCGGCCCGCAGGCGGGTCAAGGAGCTGCTCGTGCTCACCGGCGAGCACCCCGAGGTCAACCCCGAGGTGCGCACGTGGCTGGCCTCCTACGGCCACGAGGACTTCACCGGCTACGTCGTGTGGACGTGCGAACGCGCCCTCGAGCGGGGTCTCCTGCCGCACACGAACCTCGGCGTGCTCTCACGAGATGACCTGGCGCGTCTGCGAGATGTGACCGCCTCACAGGGACTGATGCTCGAGTCGGTCTCCGAGCGGCTGATGCAGACGGTGCACGCCGGCTCGCCCACCAAGCATCCGGCGCGACGCCTGGAGACTATTCACACGGCCGGGGAGCTGAAGATCCCCTTCACCAGCGGCATCCTCGTGGGAATCGGGGAGACGCTGGAGGAGCGTGTCGCCTCGCTGGAAGCACTTGCGGCGGCCCACGCCCAGTATGGCCACATCCAGGAGGTGATCCTGCAGAACTTCGTTCCTCATCAAAGCTACTACGGACAGGAGCCCGCCGAGATCGCCGACGCCGCAGCTCGCGCATACTGGCGCACCGGCGTCGAGCAGGAGGGCGCTGGCGCGGAGCACACGTTCGAGGGCATCGATCAGCTGCGTACCGGCTCGGAGGGCAAGCGCGCAGGCGTCGAAGACGACCCAGTTCGAGCTCGCCCACAGCTGCCGCTGCCGCGGTGGGCGACCGAAGGGGCGGGCGCCGTGTCGATCGAGGACATGAAGCTGCTGATCGCGGAGACGCGACGACTGATGCCAGACGTCGGCATCCAGATCCCGCCCAACCTCGCCGACTGGTGGAGCGAGCTCGTGGCAGCCGGCGCGACCGACCTGGGCGGCCTGTCGGCCAACGGCGACCACATTTCCCCCGAGCACCCGTTCCCCTCGCCGCATCAGGTGCGCAAGCGCCTGCAGACCGAGGGGTTTGCCCTGACCGAGCGGCTATGCGTGTATCCGCAGTACATCGACCCAGAGTGGGTCTCCCAGGGCGTGCTCGACACGATCAAGCTGAAATTCTGGAGCTTCATCCCAAGGCGTGGATCCGGAGGCCCGCTCACCCGCACCGATCCGCCGACAGCAATCCGTTCCGAGCTCGTCAGCGGCGCGATCGAGAAGGGGCGCGACGGTCGGCCGCTCGACGCGGCCGAGCTCACGGCCCTGTTCGCCGAGACGCGCCCGGAGGCGATCGAGCAGATTCGGATCGCCGCCGACGAGCTGCGCGCGGAGCTCGCAGGGGAGACGGTCACGTTCGTGGTCAACCGCAACATCAACATCTCCAACGTCTGCACGGTCGGCTGCGCGTTCTGCGGTTTCGGCCAGGGCAAGCGCTCGCCCGACGCCTACCAGCACGAGGAGCCCGAGTTCGTCAGGCGCGTCCTTGAGGCGATCGACTACGGCGCCTCCGAGCTGTGCATCCAATCGGGCATCCATCCGGACTGGGATCTGGAGGACTATCTCGGATGGCTGCGCCTCGCAAAGGGCACGGCGCGCGACGCGGGCACCGACCTGCACCTGCACGCCTACTCGCCGATGGAGATCGCCCATATGTGCGACATCTCAGGCCTGCCCGCCGCCGAGGTGTTCGCGCGTCTGCGCGACGCCGGCCTTGACTCGACCCCTGGCACCGCGGCTGAGGTGCTGCACGACGGAGTGCGTGAGCGCATCTCTCCGAACAAGCTCCCGGTGGCCCGTTGGGTCGAGATCATCGAAGCCTCGCACGCCGCCGGTCTGCGCTCTACCTCGACGGTCATGTTCGGCCACATCGAGGAGCCCTGGGAGCTGGCAGAGCACATGCGGGTCGTGCGCGAGCTGCAGGAGCGCACCGGCGGCATCACCGAGTTCGTGCCGCTGTCGTTCATCCCGTTCCAGACCATGCTGGGGCGCACACACGGCGTCGAGGAGATCTCACGCGAGGAAAACCTCAAGCACACCGCCGTCTTCCGCTTGGCGCTCGGACGCACGATCGGGAGCCTGCAGGCCTCGTGGGTGAAGATGGGCCTCGACGCCGCCACCGAGTCGCTGCGCTGGGGGGTCAACGATCTCGGAGGCACCCTGATGGAGGAGTCGATCAGCCGGCTCGCCGGCTCCTACCACGGCACCAAGCTCGATCCCGAGCAACTCGTTGCGGCGGCCCATCGTGCCGGTCGCCCGGCAGCGGAGCGCACGACGCTCTACGGGATCAGGCGTCACTACCCGTTGCTTGGCGCCGATGCTTCCTCGGATACCGGGGACTCCGGTACAGGGCTTCGTCCAGCATCTCCCTCCGATGCGACGTCTCCCTCGGAGTCCCCCATTGCCGCAAGCACCCAAGCTTCGCTCGCGTTTCCGTCGATATAGCAATCCAGAGTCTCGACGCCTGCCAGGGCAGCCGAGCAGTCGCGGCGCTCGTTAGGCGTATAGCTAGCTGCCCCACACCAGCGACGGACGCTGGCCACGCCGGTGCATGTCGAGGAAGAATGGCTCGATTCGCTCCCACATGAGCTCCCCAATCATCTCCAAAGCGTCGGCGAGCCCGCGAGCGGACTCAACTTGGTCGCTGTTCCGAGTGAGATTGGTCAGTCCGATGCGTGCCATGTCGCGCCGCATCGATGCCGGCGGATGGGTGTCACTGGTCTGCCTCGCCGACGCATCGCCGTTTCGTGCAACCGCCAATGCTCGCTCGGCAAGCTCGATGGCGGTGAAGGCCAGGTCAACGCCTGCGTAACACAACGCCAGGTCAAAGTCGCGTCTTGCCATCGTTTGTGCGGTCAAAGCCATGCCCAGAAAATCCGCCTCGAACTCGTCCTGCCACGCCCTAGGCAACATGTCGATCTCGTTGTGTGTACCTCCTGGCGGTATGAGCCGATCCGGGTTGAGATGGCCGGCGACGATATGCCCATACTCGTGTCCGACGACAAAGCTCTCCGCGCCAACCCTCAAGATCTCCGCCAGGTGCTGCGGCGGACCCGGTAGAAAGTATTGCTCGGCCGCATGCGGGTCTCCCGCGTAGACGTAGGCTGCGAGGAAGTCGCTCATACGTCGCAGTGGCGTGCTGTCTGCTGCCAGGTGATTCCGTACATCATTCGCATCGGTCTTAAAGCCATAGCGATCGCCTTGCTCTGTGCTCGGAAGCGATGCGGCAAATGCCTTCGTGGCCAGATTCATGAACCCGAACACCCCATATTGAAACGCGATCACGTAGTCGTCGCTCGACGGAACACGGACCGTCAGCGCATTCATTTGACGGAGCGGCAGCACTCCGAAAACGGGTCGCTGCGAAAGGACGAGTTTCATCTCCTTCGCGGATTCCTCGATTCCCGTGGCCAGCGAGTCCACGAGCCAGAACAGACTCGGGTCTTCATAGGGCGTGGAGCGTCGTGCCTCGGCCTCGTCGAGCAGCATCTGGAAGCTCTGTCTGTATGAGGCCATCTGCTGATCGTTCAATCCCATGGCTACGGCGGCGTTCATCCAAAAATCCTCCGGAAGCTCACTGAGGTCTTTGCTCAGGCTGTTCGGATCGATGCCTGCGGCTCCGAAGAATTCCTCCTGTAACTTCGCGAGATACTTGCCCGCGGTGGAGTTCAGGGGCATTGCTCAACGGTGATGAGCTCGTCGATGCCCACGAATAACGTCAAAGGCGGCTTGCCATCGACGAATAGACCGATCTCATGATTGACCGTTTCACCAAGCACACCGCACTGCACAGCACCGGCACGGGTGAGAATCATCGCGTGCACGCTCGGCGTGTCCTCGCGAGGGGTCGAAAGCCAGGCGGTGGACATCGCAGCAAGCACGAACATGGCTGCCAGCAGCGCCAATACTCGCGAGATCCAAAGCTGCGACACGACTTTCTTCGCAGCATCACGATTGGCGGCTCGTAGTGCCCTGCCGTCCAAACGGTCGAGCCAATGCGGCGTTCCCTGAGCCGCAATCGCCCCGGCAAGCGTCGCGACGATCGCAAGGAGAGCGGCCGTCAAGACGAGAATCGTGACCGCGGTCGCGGCTTTCTGATCGAGTGAGGAAAGGGTCTCCGGACCCTTGATGAAGGCAACGATGCTGAAGATGCCCAGCAGCGCAGCGATACTGCCACTCCAGGCGGCAGCCGTTGCACGCACGCTGCTGAGGGACTTGTGTTGGGCCTCTATCGCCTCCTGCTCCCAGCGGAGATCGTCCTGGGTCACCCCGCCAGGTCCGATACCGCCGCTCATTGGGAGGGTGGAGCGCTTATACGCGCGCTCGGGCCACAGCCATCACGTCCGTTGGGACGATCTGTGTGGGGTGCGGTGCAGTTGCACCAGATGGCGACCGGTTCAGATGCTGCCGGAAATGCGAATGCGACTCCCCCCGCGACGGTCCGATCCATGCTGTGGGCGCAGCGTGGACACAGCCCCTGCTTCACCCAATCACCATCCCGCCGTTCCCAGGCCCAGGCCTCGACGGTCTCAAACCAAGTCTGTGAGGGCGTGTCGTCCCACTCCAGCTCGTCCTTATGGGGTTCGCTACCCATTTTGCCGAAATCTACAACATCTGGTCCTTGCCGTTAAGTGGAATCTGGCCATGAATGGGCCGCCTCACCAGAACGGGTATCCGTCGGTCGGTGCCGAGGGCTAA
>DATHPT010000227.1:0-2704 GCA_035483615.1 Solirubrobacteraceae bacterium
AGCGGCGTGACGTCGAGCAGCAGCAGGTCTTCGGTGGCCGAGCCGGTGGCGCTGCCGGAGAGGATCTGCGCCTGCACCGCCGCGCCGAGGGCTACGACCTCGTCGGGGTTGAGGTCGGTGTGGGGCTTCTTGCCGCGGGGGGCGAGCTCGAAGAGATCGTCGACGAGAGCCCGGACAGCAGGGATACGCGTGGAGCCGCCGACCAGCACGACCTCATCGATCTGCGCGGGGCTGAGCTGCGCATCCTTGAGCGCCTGCTTGCAGGGCGCGGCGGTGCGGGCGATGACGCCGGCGATGAGCTGCTCGAACTGCGGGCGGGTGATCTCGCGGGTGTAGCGATTGCCGTTGGGCAGCGCAACGTTGAGACGTGCGGAATCGGCAGTGGAAAGCGCGATCTTAGCCTCGATGACGGCCTTGCGAATCTCCTGGATGGTTTCGCCACTGTGGCGGGCGTCCTCGCCGATTCCGAGTTCCGCGTCGCCGGCGATATCGTCGAGCGCGATGGCGATGAGGAGGTTGTCGATGTCGTCGCCGCCGAGGTGGGTGTCGCCGTTGGTGGCGATGACCTCGAAGATGCCCTCGTGCAGCTTGAGGATGGAGACGTCGAAGGTACCGCCACCGAAGTCATAGACGGCGATGAGGCCGTCCTTGTTCTTGTCGAGTCCGTAAGCGAGCGCGGCGGCGGTGGGCTCGTTGACCAGGCGCAGCACGTCGAGGCCGGCGATGCGGCCGGCGTCCTTGGTGGCCTGGCGCTGCGCGTCGTTGAAGTACGCGGGGACGGTGATGACCGCCTTGGTGACCGGCGCGCCGAAGTAACGCTCGGCGTTCTTCTTGAGCTGCAGCAGGATGTAGGCGGAGATCTCGGGCGGCGTCAGCGCGAGTCCGCCGACGTTGAGCTTGAGCACCTCACCCGGCTTGAGGCCATCGACCAGACGGAAGGGGAAGAGCTTGAGCTCGTCCTGCACGTCATTGAGGTCGCGGCCCATCAGGCGCTTGGCCGAGTAGACGGCGTTGGCCGAGTCGGTGAGGAGGGTCGTGCGAGCGGCATGACCGACCGCGATGCCGTCGTCGGTCCAGGCAACGACAGAGGGGACGAGACGATCGCCATCTTCGCCGGGGATGACCACCGGCTGCTCGCCCTGCATGAAGGCGACCAGGGAGTTGGTGGTGCCGAGATCGATGCCTACTACGCGTTCTTCTGCCATCCGTCTGATCCTTTTCTCTCTCCGTGCTGCGCCTGCAAGCACTTTTGTTATTGTCGCATCGCGGGAAACTCCGCGTGCCGGTCGAGGGTGCGCTGTGGGAGTATGCCCGCATGACCTCGTTTGCCAAAAACTGCCGCGCTACCGTGATTCCCGGGCTGCGCTACCGCGACTGCCCGGCCGCCATCGAGTGGCTGTGCCGCGCCTTCGGCTTCGAACAGAAGGCGGTCTATCCCAACCCCGACGGCACCATCGCCCATGCCGAGCTGCGCTTCGGCAACGGCATGATCATGCTGGGCTCGGTGCGACCGGATGCCCCGGGCGTTTTGCCCTTCGCCCAGCCGGAGGAGATCGGCCTGCGGGAGACCCAGGTTCCCTACCTCACCGTCTCCGACTGCACCGCCATCTACCAGACCGCAAAGAACGCCGGAGCGCTGATGGTGCGGGACCTCGCCGAGATGGACTACGGCGGGAAGGCCTTCACCTGCCGCGATCCCGAAGGACACCTCTGGAGCCTCGGCGAGTACGACCCGTGGGAACATCCGTCTCCTGCGTGAGGCGCTACTCCAGCGCCTCGTTGACGTCGCGCACCAGATTGCGCAGATAGGTGCGTTTGTTCAGCAGCACGACCAACGCATCGCGTACCGCCGTCTGTGCGGCCTGGTCGCCGGCGTCGAGCGCCACATCCCACTTCGACCACAGCAACTCGAGCTCGGCCTGCGTCTCAACCATCTTCTGGTCGAAGTTCTGCTTGGCGGCGAGCAGGTTGTTGCGCAGCTCGGGCTCGTCGTCGGGGCTCTCGCCCATCTGCTTGGCGGCGCGCATCTCGGCGAGCTGCATGTTGAGCTCGAAGACCTCTTCAAGCAGCTCGGGCGGGACGACCTGCTTCTTCTGCTGGCCGCTGGCACGGGCCGCATCGGTGGCCGCTTTGGACTGCTCCTCGAGCTGAATGCCTTCGAGCGTCAGCAAATACTGGGTGCGGGTGATGGGATCCTTCAACGTGCGATAGGCATCGTTGAGCAGCGAGCTCTGCGCGAGCGCAGCCTCCTGCTCGGCGGCAGGCTTGCCGGCGAAGCGATCGGGATGGAGCCGGCGGCTGAGGGTGTAGAACTGCTTCTCAAGCGCGGGGACGTCCAGCGTGAGCTTGCGCGGAAGCGTGAAAAATTCAAAGTAATTCTGCGTCAGCGGTTCGGTCATTGGTCCTAAGCGGGTACCGCGATACTTGCGGATTGGGTGACTGGCTCCGGAACCGGTAAGCCATCTTCGATGAGGCCTTGGATGTGCAGGACGATTCCCTGCCGGATGAGCTGGTCTGCGTGCTCGAAGGTGTCACCGATCACTCCGAGCCCCGGAAGATCGGGAACATAGGCTCCCCAACCGCTGTCCTCCGCCCGCTCGTAGATGACCGTGTATTCGCGCATAATTTTCAACTGTTAGGTGCTACTCAAAACTCGCTGTTTCCTGCGCCTCCGCAACCATTCCAATGAGTAATAGCCCAAGGA
>DATHPT010000228.1:0-4637 GCA_035483615.1 Solirubrobacteraceae bacterium
ACCGACAGCCCGACGATCCCGCCGCCGACGACCACGAGGTCGATCGGAGAGCTCTCCTGATCAGTCATGTGTTTGATGCTAGACGCCGCCCAGGCTTGCCTCTGCGTGCCCAGCCGCAGCCTGTAGCGGCGGGACTCCCAGCGCACACCTCCGGGCTTTCGCCCAACAGGTGTCAGACTGGCCCCGATGGCCCACCTGCGGCCCGTTCCCGACCCCACCGGCGAGCAGCGCCGCGCGCGCCTTGCGGCCGCGCGCCTCTACCTCGTGTGCGACTGCATGCCCGGCGATCGCGACCTCGGCGACTTCCTCGCCGAGGCGATCTCCGGCGGGGTCGACGTGGTGCAGCTGCGCGAGAAGAACCTCGAGGACGAGTTCCTCGTCGAAGCCGCCTCCGTGGCAGCCGACGCGTGCGACACCCACGGCGCCCTCTTCATCCTCAACGACCGTCCCGACATCGCCGCCTTGGTGCGCGCCGACGGCGTCCATGTCGGCCAGGACGACATGCCCGTCGCCGAGGCGCGCAAGGTCGTCGGCCCCGACATGCTCCTCGGCCTCTCCACGCACACCCCATCCGAGATCGACGCCGCCGTTCCGACGGCGCCCGACGGAACCCCCTTCGTCGACTACATCGGCGTCGGCCCCGTCCACACCACCCCCACGAAGCTCGGACGCCCCGCGGTCGGCCCCGAGCTCGTCAGCTATGCCTCCGCCAACGCCCACGTACCCTTCTTCGCGATCGGTGGCATCGACGGCGAGAACATCCTCGCGGTGCTCGACGCCGGCGCCTCGCGAGTGTGCGTGCTGCGCGCCATCAGCGACGCCCGCGACCCCGAGCGTGCGGCGCTCACGCTGCGCTCGGCGCTCGAGCTGCGACCGCTGTTGAATGGCGACGGGCGACGCTAGCGAAGGTGCCATGACCGGGCGGGGTAGTCCTCCAACGCTGGCGGCGCGGCCATGACCGAGCAGGGAGAGTCTCGCGAAAAGGCCTCCCCCACGCGCGCGCGTGGGACACGCGAGAGCGAGCTACGTGCATCGCTGCGTCCTCTCGGCGCAGGCGAGCGACCGTGGCCACTGCGCATCGCGGTCACCGTCGCGACGGCGGTGGCGCTTGCCGTGTGTGTCAGCGTGGCCACCGTCCACGACCTCTCACGCCACGGCGGCTCGCTGCCGGGCGGACTCTTCCTCGCGGGCGTCCTGCTGGCGCTCGCCTGGGGCATGTACCGACGCCGCTACTGGGCTGTGCTCGCGTTCGAGGCCCTGCTCGCGTTCCAGATCATCGTCACGTCGCTGGCCCTGATCGTCGCCGAGACGCTGCTCGCGGCGGGGCTATGCGCGCTTTCGATCGGGCTCGCCGGATGGCTCTTCTGGAAGCTCGTGCGTGTGATGGCTCGCCTACAAGGCGAGGGGGAGACGGACGAAGCGCTTCGATAGGCTCAGGGCCGCATGGCTGAGTTCTCCTACGACTGCATCGTGATCGGCTCCGGCCCCGGCGGCTACGTCGCCGCTATCAGGGCTGCCCAGCTCGGCAAGAAGACCGCGGTCGTCGAGAAGGACAAGGTGGGCGGGCGCTGCCTCAACTACGCCTGCATCCCCGCCAAGGCCGTGCTGCGCTCGGCCGACCTGCTGAGCGAGATCCGCGAGGCCGGCGACTACGGCCTGAGCGTAAGCGGCGTGGAGGTCGACTACTCGGGCGTGCAGGCTCGCCGCGAGAAGGTCGTCTCGACGCTCGTCGGCGGTGTGGGCGGGCTGTTCAAGAAGAACTCCGTCGAGCTCATCCAGGGCGAGGCGTCACTCTTGCGCCACGGCGGCGGCGGCAACGGCAGCGCGAGCGAGGGGGTGCGCGTGCAGGTGGGCGAGCAGACGCTCACCGCGGCCACCGTCATCCTCGCCACGGGCTCGATCAAGCGCTCTATCCCAGGAGTCGAGTTCGGCGGGCGCGTGATCGGCACCGAGGAGGCATGGGCGCTAGCAGAGCTGCCCACCCGTCTCACGGTTGTCGGCGCAGGGGCCTCGGGCGCCGAGATCGCCTCCGGCTTTGCGCGGCTCGGCAGCGAGGTCAAGCTGTTCGAGGTGCTCGACCGCGTGCTCCCCACCGAGGACGCCGACATCTCGCGCCTTGTGGAACGCGGCCTCAAGCGCCAGGGCATCGACATCCACACGGGGACTCCTGTGGAGGGCGTCACCTCGGGCGAGGACTCCGTCGGCTTCACCTACGGCTCGGAGTCGGCCGAGGCCGACTACCTCGTGATCGCCGCAGGGCGCGGACCCGACGTGGACGCGCTCGGCTTGAAGGACGCCGGCGTCGAGCTCGACGAGCGCGGCCTCGTGCGCGTCGACGGTGCACAGCGCACCAGTGCCGCCGGCATCTACGCGATCGGCGACCTCGTGCACGGCCCCGCGCTCGCCCACAAGGCCTCCGACGAGGGCATCATCGCCGCCGAGGACTCCGCCGGCCTTACGACACATCCGCTCTCCTACGTGGACATTCCGCGCGCGACCTTCTGCATGCCGAACGTCGGCTCGTTCGGGCTCACCGAGGCGCAGGCAAGGGAGCAGGGCTACGACGTCGTCGTCGGCAAGGTTCCCTACGGGGCCGTCGGCGGCGGCACCGTCTACGGCGACCGCACCGGCCTCGTGAAGGTGGTTGGCGAGTCCAAGTACGGCGAGCTGCTCGGCGGCCACATAGTCGGCTCGCGCGCCACCGAGCTGATCCAGGAGCTTGTCAACGTGCGTGCCCTCGAGGGCGGCTTCGCCGAGGTGGCCCGCATCGTGCATGGACACCCCACCCTCTCCGAGGCGGTCATGGAGGCTGGACGCGCCGCCGACGGCTGGTTGATCCACGGTTAGCCTGGACGGTATGTCCACGCCGGACGCCGCCTTCTACTTCGACCTCTGCTCCCCGCTCGCGTACCTTGCGGCAGAGCGGGTGCTGCACGCGATGCCAGTCGCCACCGAGTGGCAACCGGTGCTGGCGCGCGAGCTCCCCGGCGCGGAGTCGTTCGAGGCGTTTCGCTGCCGCGATGACGAGGACATCTTCCGCCTGGAGGTCGAGCGGCGTGCGAGCGAGCTGGGCTTGCAACAGTTGCGCTGGCCCGATCCGTTCCCGTTCGACAGCGAGTTTGCGATGAGAGCCGCCACCTATGCGAAGTCGATCGGGCGCACCGTGCCGTTCGCGCAAGCCGCCTTCCGTCAGGCGTTTGCCGGCGGGCGCGCGCTTCACATAGCCGACAACGTCCTGATCGCTGCCGCCGCCTGCGAGATGCACCCATCGGCAGTCCTGAAGGGCGCCGAGCTACGCTCTGTCGGCGAGCAGCTCTCGACCACCACCGCCACGGCAGCCGCCTTGGGCGTGACGGACGTGCCGGCCGTACGCATCGGCGAGCGTGTGTTCCATGGCGAGCGCTTCCTGGAGCAGGCAGCCGCGCGGTGAAGGCCGGACGCTACTTTCGCCTGATCGTGCGCCGCGGCGGCCTCGCCCCCGCGTTCCTGGCAAGCCCCGATCGCGTCGATCACCTCGAGGTCGTAGAGATCGACGGTGGCGAGGTCGTGTTCTTCTGGGACCTCCCGCCGCACACCGCCTCGCGCCTCGCGCGCGAAGTGCGCGAAGACCTCGGGCGCATGGATCGCGAGGACTTCCTCGCGCGCTGGAGTACCGTGGAAGACCGATGATGCTCCGCCCGAAGGAGAGCCGATGACCTCGCCTCTCTCAGCCGCTTCCCCTGAATCGAGTCCCGACCTCCCCGAGCCGGATGTGGCGCGCGAGTGGCTCTCGGCGATGGTGTCGATCCGCCGCTTCGAGGAGCGCGCCGGCGAGATGTACGCCCGCGCGAAGATCGGCGGCTTCCTGCACCTTTCGATCGGCGAGGAGGCCACGATCGTCGGCAGCGCCAGGGCCCTGCGCGACGAGGACTACCTCGTCTCGACCTACCGCTCGCACGGCGATGCCCTGGCCCGCGGCACCTCTCCGGACCGGGTCATGGCCGAGCTGTTCGGCAAGCGCGACGGCTGCTCGAAAGGGCACGGCGGCTCGATGCACATGTTCGACGCGCAGCGACGCTTCATGGGCGGCTATGGGATCGTCGGAGGCAACCTGCCGATAGCGGCCGGCATCGCGCTCGCGTGCGACCAGCGCCGCCACATGACGCCCGCGGGGGGAGGGGACGGCGCCGGACACCCCAGCGGCCCGTCCGGCGACGAGGTCACCCTGTGCACGTTCGGCGACGGAGCCTCCAACCAGGGCACGTTCGGCGAGACCCTGAACCTCGCCGCCCTGTGGCGCCTGCCGGTGGTGTTCATGGTGGTCAACAACCTCTTCGGCATGGGCACCTCGCTTGCGCGTCACTCCGCGGTGACGGACCTGCAGCGCAAGGGCGAGTCGCTGGGCGTACCGGGGATGCGCTGCGACGGCATGAGCATCGTCGATACGAACAGGGTGGTCTCCCAGGCTCTGGAGCGGGTGCGCGAGGAGCGCCGTCCCCTGCTCGTCGAGGCCGTCACCTACCGCTTCCGCGGCCACTCCATGGCCGACCCCGAGGACTACCGCACCAAGGAGGAGGTGGCCGAGTGGCGCGAGCGCGACCCGATCCCCGCGTTCGGCGAGCTCCTGGAGCGTGAAGGCGTGTTGACCGCCGAGCAGC
>DATHPT010000229.1:0-8783 GCA_035483615.1 Solirubrobacteraceae bacterium
GTCGAACGTGACGGCCTTGCCCACGAACCCGAGCAGCGGGCCGCTTGGATCGGATGTCCCGCCCACCCCGTCGTAGCGCAGCGTGATCAGAGCCGGCTCCTCCTCACTGCCCTGGGCGACCGCGGCGAATGCGCCCATCGAGCGTTTGAGAATGCCCTCGCGCCCCTCCACCTCGACCGACAGGTGCTCGATCTCGCTCCCGAGCCGTGTCGCATGCTCAGCCAGCGCGGTCGGGGTGAGGTCGTTCGCGGGCCGGTTCTGCAGGTCGCGCGCTTCGTTCACGGCCTCTCCCACGATCCTCGCCTCGTCCACGGTTCTCGTGAGATCGCCATCCCCATTCAAAATCAGGCCCTCCAGGCGCTTGGGCCTGGCCTCGGCCTCCGGCTTCTCTTGCGCCTGGGACCGGTGGCTGTCAAAGCTGTAGTCGGCGAGCATCGTTCCCTGCACGAGCGCGGCCACCACGTCTGGCTCGGCGCTGGGCACCTGCCAGCAGAGCACCTTCGTCGACATCTCCCGGGTGCGCTCGCGGGCGATCGCGGCTGCCACCCGCGCCCGCTCGGGGGTGAGATCGTCCCGAGCGCCGAGGCCCACGACCAGCCAGCGCTTGCCGTCCGCATGGGTGAGGGCGAGCGACTTGAACGACGCCCGCGCCTCGCCGCCGGCCAGCAGCTCGCCCACCTGGGCCGGTGCGCCGGCCGGGGCAGCCTCGCCCTGGAACACGCCGATCGCGACCGTGTCGGCAGCGGTTGCGCCGGGTTGCTCAGCTGTCCAGGACACGTTCACGATCCGAGCACGATAGCCGGCTCGCTAGCATTCCCGTCCTCTGGTCGCACGCCCCCGCAGGATGCGGTGGGACAAATCCAAATCAGGAGAATCGCCTCGATGCCCAAGACTGTGATCCTCGGCGCTGCGCGCACACCCATCGGCAAGATGGGCGGCGGGCTTTCAACGCTCGACGCCACCGAGCTCGGAGCGATCGCGATCGAGGCCGCGCTCGAGCGCTCCAGCGTCGAGCCCGAGCAGGTCGAGCACGTCGTCATGGGCCAGGTCCTGCAGGCCGGCCAGGGCCAGATCCCCTCGCGCCAGGCCCAGATCAAGGCGGGCATCCCCAAGGAGGTCTCCTCGGAGACCATCAACAAGGTCTGCGCCTCCGGCGTGCGCGCCGCAGTGATCCTCGACCAGGCGATCCGCGCCGGCGATGTCCAGGTCGGCGTCGCCGGTGGCATGGAGTCGATGTCCAAGGCTCCCTACCTCCTCCCGGGCGCGCGCTTCGGCTTCCGCATGGGTGACGTCAAGGCCCTCGACGCGATGGTCCACGACGGGCTCACCAACCCCTTCTCCGGCAAGCAGATGTTCGTCGAGGCCACCGAGGTCGGCGATGAGCTGGAGCTGACCCGCGCAGACCTCGACCGCTGGGCCCTGCGCTCGCACGAGCTGGCTCTGAAGGCCACCGACGAGGGGCGCCTGCCCGAAGAGATCGTCCCCGTCACCGTCAAGGGTCGCAAGGGCGACACGGTGGTGGAGATCGACGAGGGTCCCCGCCGCGACACCTCGCTCGAGAAGCTGGCTGCGCTGCCCGGCCTGGTCGGCAAGGAGGGCTCCCACACAGCCGGTAACGCTCCTGGCGTCAACGACGGTGGCGGCGCGCTCGTTGTCGCCTCTGAGGAATGGGCCTCGGCCAACGGCAAGGAGGTTCTGGCCGAGATCGTCGCCCACGCCCAATCCGCCGATGACTTCGCCTACCTCGCCCGCACCCCCGCCTCCGCGGCCAAGAAGGCGCTCGAGAAGGCCGGCTTGAAAGCGCAGGACATCGACGTGTGGGAGATCAACGAGGCGTTCGCCTCGGTCACGCTCAACTCGATCCGGGTGCTCGGCATCGAGGAGGATCGGGTCAACGTCAACGGTGGCGCCGTCGCGCTCGGACACCCGATCGGCGCCTCCGGCGCGCGCATCCTCGGCAGCGTCGTCTACGAGCTGCGCCGTCGCGGCGGCGGTCTGGGCTGCGTCGCGATCTGCTCCGGTGGCGGGCAGGGCGACGCGCTCATCGTTAAGGTCTGAGATGGCCGCCGAGACAGCTAAATGAGTCCCACCCACCCCAAGATCCGCGTCGTCGTGGCCAAGCCCGGCCTCGACGGCCACGATCGCGGCGCCAAGATCATCGCGCGCGCCCTGCGAGACGCGGGTATGGAGGTCATCTACACGGGTCTGCACCAGACCCCTGAGCAGATCGTGGAGACGGTGATCCAGGAGGACGCCGACGCCGTCGGCCTGTCGATCCTCTCCGGTGCCCACATGACGCTCGTGCCGCGCGTGGTCGAGCTGCTGCACGAGCAGTCGATCGACGACGTGGTGGTCACGGTCGGTGGCACGATCCCCGCCGAAGACATTCCCGAGCTCAAGCGCCTCGGTGTGGCCGAGGTGTTCACGCCCGGCGCTCCCACCCAGGCGATCGTTGATTTCATCCGCAGCGCCACGACCGTTCGCAGTCCTGATTGACTCGTCAGTCAACTCAGGTAGGATTGGCCCATCGACATCCCTCAAGGAGTTAGCTGAATGAAGATTTGCGTCCTGGTGAAGGAGGTCCCGGACGCCGCCGTCGAGAAGCGCATCAATAGCTCGACGGGGCGCATGGACCGCAGCGGGGAGAAGAACCTCAACCCCTATGACACGCATGCCATCGAGGCTGCGATGCAGGTTCGCGAGGGCGGCGTCGCCCCCGTGGAGGAGATCGTGGCCGTGACGATGGGCCCGGAGAGCGCCGTGCGCGCCCTGCACAAGGCGGTCTCACTGGGGGCGGATCGCTCCGTGCACCTCTCAGACCCGGCGGTCGCCGGCTCTGACGTGGCGGCCACCGGCTATGCGCTCGCGCAGACGCTGCAGCGCGAGAAACCCGACCTCGTGCTGCTCGGCCAGCAGTCAGACGACGGCGAGTGCTACACGATCGGCGCTGTTGTCGCCGAGCACCTTGGCATGCCCTCGCTGACTCAGGTCATCAAGATGGACGTCGCTGCCGACTCCCTCCGCTGCGAGCGCCAGGCCGAGTACGGCTATGACACGGTGCAGATCACTCTGCCCGCCGTCATCTCCGTCGGCGATGCCATCAACGAGCCCCGCTACCCGTCGCTGAAGGCGATCATGGGCGCCAAGAAGAAGCCGCTCGACACGGTCACCGCGGCCGACGTGGGCGTTGACGCCTCGAAGGTCGGCGGCGATAACTCCGCCGCCCAGTGGGTTGCAGCAAAGGCCCCTCCGGCCAAGGCCGCCGGCGAGATCATCGAGGACGAGGACACCGCCGAGACCGTCGAAAAGATCGTGTCGTGGCTCGACGAGAGGAAGCTGATCTAGATGGCGAACATCCTGGTCTACGCGCTCCACTACAAGGGTGCGATCAACAAGAACTCACTCGGAGCAGTCTCCGAGGGAGCAAAGCTGGCTGCCGAGCTCGGCGGCGAGGCTCACGTGATTCTCGTGGGCGAGGGCGTCCCTGATGATCTGGCCGGCTCGCTCGGCAACTACGGCGCCAAGAAGGTGCTCGTCGCCGAGGGTCCCGAAGGGCTCGCACAGCCGGTCGTCGACGCGATGGGTGCTGCCATCTCTGGCGGCGATTACAAATACGCGCTGTTCGGGGGCGGCCTGCTCGGCTTCGAGATCGGCGCCGGTCTGGCCGCACGGCTCGGAGCCGGTGTGGCGATGGAGGTCACCGCGGTACGCGCCGAGGGTGGCGAGCTGATCGCAGAGCGTCCGATTCTCGGCGACTCGGCGATCTCTGAGATCAAATACCGCTCCGATGTCGGCATCGTGATCGGGCGCCTCAATGCGTTCGAGATCAAAGAGACGGGTGCTGGTGCCGCTCCGGTAGAGCAGCTCAGCTTCGAGCTGAGCCCGCACGCCAAGCAGGCCACGATGGTCACGCGCGGCGAACAGCGCGGTGCCGACGTGGACATCGAGGGCGCTTCGATCCTCGTCGCCGGCGGTCGCGGTCTCGGCAAGGCCGAGGGCTTCGAGCTGTGCGAACAGCTGGCAAGCGCATTCGGCAACAACGCAGCGGTGGCCGCCACCCGCGCGGTCGTGGACGCCGGCTGGTACCCCTATGCGGCCCAGATCGGTCAGACCGGCAAGACCGTCTCGCCGAAGCTGTATCTCGCGGCGGGCATCTCCGGCGCGATCCAGCACAAGGTGGGCATGCAGTCCTCGGAGAACATCGTCGCGATCAACAAGGACTCCAACGCGCCGATCTTCGAATTCTCCGACCTCGGGATCGTGGGCGATCTCAACAAGATCCTGCCCAAGCTCACCGAGGCCGTGAAGGCCAAGAAGGCTGGTTGAGCAATGGGATCCGGGCGGATGCGTGAGCAAAAAGGAGTGTCAAGCGATGTCATCTCATAACGGCTCTCACAACGGGAAGGTCGTGCCAGCGGCCTTCCCGCCGCCCGTGGATCCCCAGAAGGAGTTCGTCAAGCGGGGCCTGGACTCCGAGGACGAGCTGATCGAGGTCGGCGTGGCCATCGTCGGCGGCGGCACCGCCGGCCTGGCCTGCGCCAACCGGCTGCTGCAACTGCTCAGCGACGATCCTGAGACGATGGAGCGCCTTGGCGAAGTGCCGGTCGCGGTCGTCGAGAAGGCCAAGACCTGTGGCGGGCACAACCTCTCGGGCGCGGTCATGCGGCCCAAGGCCCTTGAAGAACTGTTCCCTGACATGACCCGCGAGCAGTGGCGCCAGGAGGGCTTCGCTTTCGGCGAAGTCACCAAGGAGGCCGTCTATCTCACCCCAACCTCCAAAATGTCGCTGCGGATCCCCACGCCTCCGCCGTTCAAGAACCATGGCAACGAGGTCATCTCCGTCGCCGCCCTGGCCCGCTATCAGCAGCAGCAGGCCGAGGAGGCCGGCGCCTACATCCTCACCGAGACCGCTGCCACTCAGCTCGTCGTCGAGGACGGCCGCGTCGTAGGCGTGCGCTCAGGCGACAAGGGCCGCGGCAAGGACAGCGAGCCGCTCGGAAACTTCGAGCCCGGCACCGACATCAAGGCGCAGGCCACCGTGCTCGCCGAGGGCTGCTGGGGTCACCTCACCGGCGCCGCCATCCGCGAGTTCGACCTCGCCGAGGGCCGCGAGCCGCAGGTGTGGGAGCTCGGTGTCAAGGAGGTCTGGAAGGTCTCCCAGCCGCTCGACCGCCTGATCCACACCATGGGCCCCTGGCCACTGAAAATCTCCTCCAAATACGGTCAGATCGGCGGCACCTGGATCTACCCGATGAAGAACGAGAAGACCGGGGAGGACCTTGTCTCGATCGGCTTCGTGGTCGAGCTCGACTACGCCGATGCCACCACCTCGGCGCACGATCTGCTGCAGACGTTCAAGACCCATCCGCTCGTGCGCAAGATCCTCGAGGGCGGCGAGCGCGTCGCCTGGGGCGCCAAGGCCCTGCCTGGCGGCGGCTACTGGTCGATGCCGAAGCTCTCGATGCCCGGCGCGGTGCTCGTGGGCGACTCCGGCGGCATGGTCGACACGATGGCGCTCAAGGGCGTGCACCACTGCATCAAGTCGGGCATGCTCGCCGCCGAGACGATCTACGCGGCGCTCAAGCGTGGCAACAGCGACCTCTCCGCCTATGAGGAGGCGATCGAGCAGTCCTCCGTCGGCAAAGAGATGTGGGAGGTCCGCAACGCACGCCAGCCACTGCAGAAGGGCCTGCTCGTCGGTGGGCCCCTCTCAGGTATCCAGCAGATCACCAAGGGCAAGCTGCCCGGCCGCGCGGACTGGCACCGCAACGACGGCATTCCGATGTTCGTCGGCAAAACCAAGGACACCTACGTCAAGCCAGACGGCAAGTACACCTTCGACAAGCTCTCCTCGGTGTTCATCACCGGCAACGCCACCCGGGACGATGCCCCCAATCACATCCGTGTGCAGAAGCACGTTCCCCGCGAGGTCGCCGAAACCTGGCGCTGGATGTGTCCGGCCGGGGTCTATGAGATCCCCGACGACGCTCCCGAGACCGGCGACGTCGACGTGATCGTCAACTACACCAACTGCGTGCAATGCGGTGCCATCACCGCCAAGGGTGGGCGCCTGACAACACCAGAGGGTGGCGACGGTCCCCTCTACCAGATCACCTGAGACGCCGAAAACAGCTTCCAACTCCCCGCAATATTCGGCGTGGCGCCAGCCGCGCCGAAACCAACGGTGCTTGCTGGTGTTAGAGGCTTGTGAATGACAAAGATGGCGTTCAAACCCACCCGAGCCGTGAAGACGGCGCTCAGCCTGGCATGCATGTTTGCCCTGCTGAGCTGTGCCCAGGCCGCGTTCGCGCGCACAGGCGTGCACAAGACCTTGACAACAGCCCCCACTGATGGGACGGCCGATTCGGTCATGCTCGAACAATGCGCGACCTCGACGGTTCAGGCGGAACGCTCTGTCACCTTCATCTCCCAGATGACAGCCACCAGCGCCACACAGCGCATGGGAATGCGAATCGAACTGCAGCAGCGCCTTCGCGGCGAAATGGAATTCCACACGATTCTCGCTCCCGGCTTCGGTGTATGGCGCAGCTCCGAACCCGGCGTGAAGATCTACAAGTACGTCAAGCAGGTCACCAACCTCGACGCCCCCGCCGCCTACCGCGCAGTCGTGCACTTCCGTTGGCTGGGTGAAAAAGGCCACGTGCTCAAGCGCGCCGAACTGCACACGCAGCGGTGCCTACAGCCGATGCTCTCAGAACAGGTCACCCAGACGCCGCCCCCGCCGTCTGCACCGGCTGCATGAGACGGTTCGACCGGTAGCCGGTCGCTGCTGCGCGCTCCGGTTCGCCGCTTCGCTCGCGGCTCGCTAGAATGCACGGACCATGAAGACATCGATCCATCCCAACTACGTCGAAGCGCACGTGCGCTGCATGTGCGGCAACGAGTTCACAACGCGTGCAACCCAAGACGAGATCCACGTCGAGGTTTGCTCCAACTGCCACCCGTTCTACACGGGACGGCAGAAGCTCGTGGACACCGGTGGACGCGTCGAGCGCTTCCAGCGCCGGGTCGCCAAGGGACGCCAGCGCAGCGCGCAGACCGGCGCCTCTCAGTCGCAGGCACAGCCCCAGTAGGACAATGTCCTCTCGCCCGGTCGTCGGTGGGAGGGTCCAGGCGAGCAATCTTCAGGCGACCGCGACTCCTACCGCGAGTGCCCACGCGACCAGCCCCGCAGGCAGTTCTGAGGTAGGTCAACTCCCTGATGGTGAGCTGACCGCGCGACGCGACGCTCCGGTCGGTGGGCAGGCGGTGCTCGAGGGAGTGATGATGCGCGGCGTGCGCCACTGGGCGGTCGCGGTGCGCAAGCCGCTGCCTGCCACCACCAACGAGCAGATTGACAGCGGCACGCGCGACGGCGCCCCCTCAAACGCTCGCGATGTCTCTCATTCGCTCGAGGTGGCACTCGAGCGAGAGGGAGAGCTTGGCAGGGAGGAGGAGCAGGGGCAACTCGAGGAGCTGGGCGAGATCGAGGTCACGATGTTCCCGCTCACCTCCGCGCTTTCCCGCCACCGTTGGCTGCGGGTGCCCATCTTGCGTGGGATCGTCGCTCTCGGCGGATCGCTCGCCATCGGCTTCAAGGCGCTCGGCATCTCAGCCAACGCCCAACTGCCCGAAGCCGAGGCCGAGGAGGACGCACAGGAAATCGGCTCCGCCGTCTGGGCCGGGACGATCGTCATTGCTCTGGTCTTCGCGATCGGCCTGTTCTTTCTGCTGCCGCTTGGCCTGACGAGCCTCATCAAGGGCCAGCTGCACTCCTCGGCGCTGTTCTGGATCGTGGAGGGTTGCGTGCGCACCGCCATCTTCCTCGGCTACATGGTGCTGCTCTCCCGCATCAAAGATCTGCGGCGCGTGTTCGAGTACCACGGCGCCGAGCACAAGACGATCTCCTGCTACGAGGCGGGTCTGCCGCTGACCCCGCCCAACGCCCAGCGTTTCTCGCGCCTGCACCCGCGCTGCGGCACGAGCTTCCTGCTGATCGTGATGGTCGTGTCGATCTTCGTGTTCGGAGCCGTCGGCATGCCCGCCTTGCCCTGGCTGATCGCATCCCGAATCTTCGGCGTGCCGATCATCGCCGGCATCTCCTTCGAGATCATCAAGTTCGCCGGGCGTAACCGCAACCGACGATGGGTCAAAGCGGTGATGCTGCCCGGACTGAAGCTGCAACTGCTCACCACCCGCGAGCCCAGCCTCGACCAGCTCGAGGTCGCGATCGCCGCGCTCGAGGCCGTGCTTGCAGTGGAGACTCCCGGAAGCATGGACGCCGAGGATCTTGTCGGGGTCGAGGTTGTGGCGTAGGTTCGTCCGTTTTGCTTGACAGCGTCCGGGCGGTCTGGTTTGTTACGCCGCACGAGCGAGGGCGCGATGCGCTCCTCACAAGCAATATGACCTGGGAGCAGCGACCATGAGCGCGGAAGAGGCGAGCCGGATAGCGCAGGCGGTGCAGCGGATAAAGCGCACCAAACGGGCGCTGCAGATCGCGTTGCCCACGGCGGCGGCGCTTGGAGCCGGGGCAGCTGTAGCGGTGGGGTCGATCCCGGGCGGCGATGGCACGATCACCGCTTGCTATGCCGGTACGACGGGCGCGACACTCTTTCCGCCGAATGCTTCGGACGGGATCACCGAGCCGCCAGGAGCGCTGCGCGTGATAGATCCGAGCCTGCCCCACACCATCAGCAACCCGTTGGGCGCAGCCCCCGCCGTCAACCTGGCTGCCGTGTGTGACACCCAGCAGGAGACTCAGATCACCTGGAATCAGAAAGGCC